>JAYVKW010000032.1:0-21645 GCA_043768015.1 Gallionella sp. | reverse complement strand
GCCGTGCCGCGCAGTCCGAATCCACCCGGAACCAGTATCGCATCGAAGTGTGCCAGGCCTTGTGTTCCCGTGGTCTCCAGCACTTCTGAATCGATGTATTCGATATGCACTTGGGTCTCGGTGTGTATACCTGCATGGCGCAACGCTTCGATCAGCGATTTGTAGGATTCGGTCAGATCCACATATTTTCCGACCATGCCGATGGTGATTTTATGCTGCGGATTTTCCAGCGCGTATACCAGTTTTGCCCACGCCGACAAATCGGCGGGCGGCAAATCCAGCGCCAGTTCCGCGCAGACGATCCGATCCAGGCCCTGCTGGTTTAGCATTTGCGGAATTTTGTAAATAGTGTCCACGTCCCACATCGAGATCACTGCCTCTTCGCGCACATTGGAGAACAGCGAAATTTTCGCGCGCTCATCGTCGGGAATCGGCCGGTCGGCACGGCAAATCAAGGCGGTAGGGAAAATGCCGATCTCGCGCAATTTCTGCACGCTGTGCTGGGTCGGTTTGGTTTTCAATTCGCCCGCAGTGGCGATGTAGGGAACCAGAGTCAAATGAACGTAAGCCACCTGATTGCGCCCCATGCGCAGCCCCATTTGCCGCGCCGCTTCGAGGAACGGCAGTGACTCGATGTCGCCGACCGTGCCACCGATCTCGACGATGGCCACATCGGCCTTGCCATCATGCGATGCGGCTGCGCCACGTTCGATGAAGGCCTGAATCTCGTTGGTGATATGCGGGATCACCTGCACCGTTTTGCCCAGATACTCGCCGCGCCGCTCCTTGCGGATCACGCTGTCGTAAATCTGGCCGGTGGTGAAATTGTTGGCCTTGCGCATTTTGGCGGAAATGAAGCGCTCGTAATGCCCCAGATCCAGATCGGTTTCCGCGCCGTCTTCGGTGACGAACACTTCGCCATGCTGGAACGGGCTCATAGTGCCGGGATCAACGTTGATATAGGGATCCAGCTTGAGCATCGTCACCTTGAGGCCGCGCGATTCGAGAATGGCTGCCAGAGAAGCGGCAGCGATGCCCTTCCCTAAAGAAGAAACCACGCCGCCGGTGATGAAGATGTACTTGGTCATGCGGGTGCCCGGACACAATGTTTTTCGTAGGGCGCGATGATACCGTAAAACGCCCTGCCCTCAAAATTCTCCGCACACGCATGAGCGCGGCACACGTACCCGTATTAGGTTGTTTGCAGCAACCACGGTAAATTTGTTCTCAAAATGGGCGTGTAGGGTGGGTAAGCGTAGCGCATCCACCTATCAATCTGGAATGGTGGATGCGCTACGCTTACCCACCCTACGTAAATTTTTTGATTGGCCGAACAGTCGCCATTGATTTTGCAAACAAATTTTCGAGAACAAATTTACCCTGGTTTACAGCAACAAGGAGCTCTTGACAGCCACGGCGCAAACCGACATCAAAGTCCCGGGCAGTAAGCCAAGAAATAACATACCCAGGCCGTTCACGCTGATCAGCAGCGTGGTATCTTGTCCGAAAATAATCGGCGCGTGAGTTTCCGGCGCGTCGAAATACATCAACTTGACGATGCGCAGGTAGTAGAACGCGCCGATCAGCGAAAGCAGTACCGCCACGACAGCCAGCCAGATATGTCCAGATTGGACGACGGCATTCAGCACCAAAAATTTTGCGTAAAAACCCACGGTAGGGGGCACCCCGGCCATGGAGAACATCAGTAGCAACATCATAAAAGCGAGCCATGGGCTGCGCTGGTTAAGGCCTTTGAAGTCGTTGAGGGTATCAGCCTCGAAGCCTATCCTGGACAGCAACATTATCATACCGAACGCGCCCAGCGACATCAGCACATAAGTCACGGCATAGAACATGGCTGAGCCATAGCCCTCCACATCACCGCTGATAAAGCCCAGCAGCAGGAAGCCCATGTGCGCGATGGTCGAGTAGGCGAACATGCGTTTGAGGTTGGTTTGCGCAATCGCGGTGATATTCCCGAGCGCCATCGAGGCAATCGCCAGTATGACCAGCATGCCCGACCAGTGTTGCACCAGCGGTTGCAGCCCTTCGACCAGGATGCGCGAAACAAAAGCAAAGGCGGCGAGCTTGGGTGCCGACCCGATCAGCATGGTCATCGCGGTCGGTGCGCCGTGATACACGTCCGGCAGCCACATATGGAATGGCACCGCGCCGAGTTTGAAGGCCAGCCCGGACACCACGAACACCAGCCCGAACACCAGCAGGGTTTTATTCGCGGCGCCGGATTGAATTGCATGAGCCACCGCCCCCAGCTCCAGCGAGCCGGTCGCCCCATACAGCATGGACATCCCGTACAACAGCAAACCGGAAGCCAGCGCCCCAAGGATGAAGTATTTCATCGCAGCTTCGGTGGCGATGGCTGAATCGCGCTGCAATGCGACCATCGCATACAGGCTCAGGGAAAGCAGTTCCAAACCGAGATACAGGGTGAGAAAATGATTAGCGGAAATCATCACCATCATGCCGAGTGTGGCGAACAGGGTCAGCACCATGAACTCGCCGCTGAACAGACCGCGCACGGTGAGATATGGCCTTGAATACACCAGCATCATGGCGACGGCAATATAAGTAAACAGCTTCAATATATCGGACATCAGATCGTCCACGAACATGTGGTGAAAGATGTGCGCCACGCCGTTTTCATGCGTGCCCACGGTGATCGCCGCGCAAGCTATCAAGGTAAACATTACCAAGGAATACGTAACCATCCTGCCGCTTTGCTTGATCAGCGAATCCGCAATCAGAATCACACAGGTCATGATCAGCAGAAAAATTTCCGCGCTGGCTGGCATTAAATTAGTCATCAAATCCATATTCATCTCAAAACCCCGTAGGGTGAATAAAGCGCAAAGCGCGTATCCACCATTTGATCGGTGGATACGCCGCTATGCGTCTTTATCCACCCTACACAACTGCCCTCTAATCACGGCAACTTGGAACGCGCCACATGCACCAGTAAATCATTCACCGACACATGCATAATTTCGCTGAACGGTAGCGGGTACAGCCCCATGCCCAGCACGGCAAGCGCCAGGATCGCAAAAATCACTTTTTCGCGCAAGGTGATGTCGGTCAGTTTGGCAACATGCGCGTTGGCCACCGCGCCAAAGATCACGCGCTTGTACATCCACAGCGTGTAGGCCGCGCCGAAGATCAGCGTGGATGCCGCGGCGAAGGCATACCAGAAATTCGCTTTCACCGCGCCGAGTATCACCATGAATTCACCGACGAATCCGCTGGTCCCCGGCAGGCCGACATTGGCCATGGCGAACAGCATGAAGAACGCGGCGAACACCGGCATGGTGTTGGCCACACCGCCGTAATCGGCAATGTTGCGCGAGTGCATGCGGTCATACAGCACGCCGATACACAGGAACAATGCGCCGGACACAAAACCGTGCGAAATCATTTGCAGCAGCGCGCCTTCCATGCCGTATTCATTGAAGATGAACAAGCCCAGCGTAACGAAGCCCATGTGCGAGATGGAAGAATAGGCGACCAATTTTTTCATGTCGGTCTGGGCCAAAGCCACTAATCCGATATACACCACCGCGATCAGCGACAGCGCGATCATCCCCCCGGCCAGGTAATGACTGGCGTCGGGCACGATAGGCATGGAGAAGCGGATGAAGCCATAGGCGCCCACCTTGAGCATGATCGCCGCCAACACCACCGAACCGCCGGTAGGCGCTTCGACGTGGGCATCCGGCAACCAGGTATGTACCGGGAACATCGGCACTTTCACCGCGAAGGCGAAGAAAAAAGCGATGAAGATCAAAATTTGCGCAGTCATCGGCAGCGCGACCTGATGGAAATCGAGTATCTCGAAGCTGCCGCCGGACTGGTTGTAGAGGTAGATCAACGCGACCAGCATCAGCAGCGAACCGAGCAAGGTGTAGAGGAAGAACTTGACCGCCGCATACACGCGGTTCGCGCCGCCCCACACGCCGATGATGAGGAACATCGGGATCAGCATGGCCTCCCAGAACACATAGAACAGTATGGCATCCAGCGCGGCAAATACGCCTATCATGATGCCGGACATAATCAGGAAGGATGCCATATATTGCGCGACGCGCTTCTCGATCACCCGCCATCCGGCCAGCACCACGATGGGGGTGAAGAAAGAAGTGAGCAGAATGAACAGCACCGAGATGCCGTCCACGCCGAGGTGATAGTGAATGTTGAAGCGGGCGATCCAGTTGTGCATCTCGACGAACTGCATCTCCGAGGTGTCGCGCACAAAACCGGTATATAGAGGAATCGTCACCACAAAGCCCAGCACCGCGCCGACCATGGCCAGAATGCGCGCCAGCGGCGCATTCTTGTCGTCGCCGGTGGCCAATACCAGTATGCCGAACAAGATCGGCAACCAGATCGCGATGCTAATTACGGGTAATCCAAAAAACATGCTGTTGTTCCTTTATTTAATTCCGATCCAACCCCGTAGGAGCGCAATTCATTGCGCGATAGCCAGCCCACAAAATCGCCCGATAAATCGGGCTCCTACATTGAAGATGCCTGCTTTTGGGTTAAAACCAATCCCGCACCGTCAGCAGCACAAACACGCCGATGATCATTGAAAATGCATAGTGATAAATATAGCCGGACTGGAGACGCCGGAGCACTCCGGAAAACATCCCTACCAGCTTCGCCGACCCATTCACCATCATCCCGTCGATCAGCTTCACATCGCCGAATTTCCACAGCAAGCGACTGGTACCGCGCGCCCCGCCGGCAAAGAACCAGTCGTTGAAGCGGTCGAAGTAATATTTGTTATCCAGCAGCGTGTAGATCGAATGGAAACGCTTTTGGATCGCAGCCGGGATGTCCGGGCGCTTCATATAAAAAAACCATGCGCTCACCACCCCACCCAACGCCAGCCAGAATGGCAGTGAGGTCAGCCCATGCAGTGTCATGGTGAATGCATCGTGAAACTCTTCTCTCATTTCGTTCAAGGCTTGATGTTCATGGCCAATGAAAATGGCCTCGTGAAAATAATCACCAAACAACATTGGCTCGATGGCAACATAGCCTATGACGACCGATGGAATCGCCAGCAAAATTAAAGGCAATGTCACCACCCAGGACGTTTCATGCGGCTTTTGCCCGGGAGCCAAGCCATGATGATGCTCATCGTGTTTTGCGTGTGCGTCATGATGATCGTGATGCAACTTGTCAAAGCGTTCTGCACCGTGGAACACCAGGAAGTACATGCGGAAAGAATAAAAGGCTGTGACGAACACACCCGCCACCACCGCAAAATAGGCAAAGCCGGAGCCGGGCAAATGCGAAAGCTCGACTGCTTCGATGATGCTGTCCTTGGAATAGAAACCGGAAAAGAATGGTGTGCCGATCAAGGCTAGCGAACCGATCAGCGAAGTGATCCAGGTAATCGGCATATATTTTTTCAGTCCGCCCATGTTGCGGATATCCTGATCGTGATGCATGGCCATAATCACGCTGCCTGCAGCCAAGAACAACAGTGCCTTGAAGAAGGCATGGGTCATCAGGTGAAAGATCGCCACCGAGTAAGCGGAAGCACCGAGCGCCACGGTCATATAACCCAATTGCGACAGCGTGGAGTAGGCAATCACGCGCTTGATGTCGTTTTGGATGATGCCGAGAAAACCCATGAATAGCGCGGTGATCGCGCCGATCACCATGACAAAAGATAAGGCGGTGTCGGATAGTTCAAACAGCGGCGACATGCGCGCCACCATGAAGATACCGGCGGTCACCATGGTCGCGGCGTGGATCAGCGCAGAGATCGGCGTCGGACCTTCCATCGAATCGGGCAGCCAGACATGCAACGGAAATTGTGCCGATTTACCCATCGCGCCGATAAACAGCAAGATGCATATCGCGGTCAGTAAATTCACCGACATGCCCGGAATCGGTGCCATATCATTGGCGTGACTGGCCGCATTGGCGAACACGGCAGCATAGTCCAGCGTACCGAACACCATCAACACTAAAGCGATGCCCAGCAGGAAGCCGAAATCGCCGACGCGATTTACCAGGAACGCCTTGAGGTTGGCGTAAATCGCGGTCGGACGGTTGTACCAGAAACCGATCAGCAGGTAGGAAACCAGCCCCACCGCTTCCCAGCCAAAGAACAATTGCATGAAATTATTAGCCATCACCAGCATCAGCATGGCGAAGGTGAACAACGAAATATAACTGAAGAAACGTTGGTAGCCGGGATCTTCTTCCATATAGCCGATAGTGTAAATATGCACCATCAGCGACACAAAGGTAACCACCAGCATCATGGTGACGGTGAGACTATCAATCAGGAATCCAACCTGAAACCGGGCATCACCCGAGGTCAGCCAGGTATAGACCGAACCGTTGAATGTATGACCTGCCTGCACATCGTCGAAAATCGCCAGCGAGGCAAAAAAGGAAACAGCCACCAAGGCAATCGTAATGCGATGTGACCAGGCGCGTCCCAGCCACTTCCCGAACAAGCCTGCCAAAATCGCTCCCACCAACGGAGCCAGCGGAACCAGTAGATAAAGGCTTTGCATATTCATCTGCATCAACCTTTCAAGCTGTCGAGATCATCGACATTGATGGTGTTCAGATTACGGAATAGCACCACCAGAATCGCCAAACCGATGGCCGCTTCGGCGGCGGCCACAGTCAAAATAAAGAACACGAAGATTTGCCCTGCGGTATCGTTCAAATAATGGGCGAACGCCAGAAAATTGGTATTCACCGCCAGCAGCATCATTTCGATCGCCATCAGCAGTACGATCAGATTTTTGCGGTTCAGAAAAATGCCGACCACGCTGATAGCAAACAGCACGGCGCTCAGCACCAGATAATGCGACAGTGTTATCACTTTTCTCGCCCCCTTTTATTAACCTTATATGCCGGACTAAAGCCCGACATAGTTACTCTTTGCTTTCGCTCTGCATCGGAACAATACGCAGGCGATCCGCCTTCTGAACCGCAACCTGTTCTGAGACCACCTGCGATTTGGCATCCTTGCGCCGCCGCAGCGTCAACGCAATCGCGGCCACCATTGCCACTAGCAGAATCACGGCGGCAATTTCAAACGGATACACATAGTCGGTATAAATCAGGCGTCCCAATTCTTTGGTATTACTATAACCAGCCGCGTGTTTGACAGCGACCATACCCCTGGATGTCTCCCGCGAACCCAGCACCCAGATCATCTCGAACGCCATCAGTCCGGCCAATGCCGCACCAAATGGCAACCAGCGCCAGAATCCTTCGCGCAGGCGCACCAAATTGATATCCAGCATCATCACCACGAACAGGAACAGCACCATCACCGCGCCAACATAGACCAGCACCAGAGTAATGGCGAGGAATTCCGCTTCCAGCAACAGCCAGATCCCGGCGGAGCTGATAAACGCCAGCACCAGGAACAGCACCGCATACACCGGATTGCGCGCCGTGATCACACGCAATGCCGCGAACACGATCAAGGCCGCGAATACATAAAATACGATGGTTTCAAAACTCATTAACTTACCCTTTTAATCAGGAGGCAGAATGTTGTCTGCTGTCCGCTGATGTTTGTCATCGGTACTTGGCATCCGCCGCCCTATCCTCAGCGATTTGCGCTTCATATTTATCACCCATCGCCATCAACATCGGCTTGGTGTAATACAAATCGCCGCGCTTTTCCCCGTGATACTCAAACACCCGCGTTTCGACAATCGCGTCCACCGGACAGGCTTCTTCGCAGAAGCCGCAAAAAATACACTTGGTCATGTCGATGTCGTATTGTGTGGTGCGCCTTGTGCCGTCGGCGCGCTCCTCGGTCTCGATATGGATGGCCAGCGCCGGGCATATTGCTTCACAGAGTTTGCAGCCTATGCAGCGTTCTTCACCGTTTTCGTAGCGGCGCAGCGCGTGCAGGCCGCGAAAACGATAGCTCTGCGGGGTCTTTTCTTCCGGAAATTGCACGGTGATCTTGCGCGCGAAAAAATACCGCCCGGTCAGCGCCATGCCCTTGACCAATTCATAGAGCAGGAAGGTCTTGAAGAAATTTTTGATCATTTGCATAGTTATCTCCTCCGCCTTTTACCACAGCCAGAACGGGGTCTGCATCCACACCGCAATCACCACGACCCAGACGATGGTAAGCGGGATAAACACTTTCCAGCCGAGGCGCATGAGCTGGTCATAGCGGTAACGGGGAAAGGTCGCACGGAACCACAAGAACAAAAATAAAATAAAGGAGACCTTGCCCAGCAGCCAGATGAAACTGTCCGGCAGGAACGGCAGTGGCGACAACCACCCACCCAGAAACATGATTGAGGTCAGGAAGGCGATCAAAATCATGTTGGCATATTCGGCCAGGAAAAACAGCGCAAACGTCATGCCGGAATATTCCACATGAAAACCTGCCACGATCTCCGACTCGCCCTCGGCCATATCGAACGGCGCGCGGTTAGTTTCCGCGACGCCTGAAATCAGATACACCAGAAACATCGGGAACAGCGGAATCACATACCAGTTCAGCGCACCCAGGCCACCGTGCTGGCCGCGCACAATGTCGCCCAGATTCATGCTTTGCGAGACCATCAGCACACACACCAGTGCGAAGCCCATGGCGATTTCGTACGACACAATCTGCGCAGCGGAACGCACCGCCCCCAGGAATGCATACTTTGAATTGGATGCCCAGCCGGCGATAATAATGCCGTATATCCCCAGCGAGGTCATCGCCAGGATGTACAACAGCCCGGCATTGAGATCGGCCAGCGCCATCCCGTCGCTGAACGGAATAACTGCCCACGCCGCGAGCGACGGAGCCAAGGCCATGATAGGAGCCAGAACGAATAAAAATTTACTGGAGCCGGTCGGAATGATAATTTCTTTGAGCAGTAATTTCACGCCGTCCGCGATCGGTTGCAGCAGCCCGAAATAACCGACTCGGTTTGGGCCGATACGAATTTGCATGTAGCCGATGACCTTGCGTTCCGCCAGCGTCAAGTAAGCGACCGAGCCCATGATCGGCAAGACGATCCCCAAGATTTTCATCAGCGTCCAGATTGGCAACCAAGCGGAGCCGAACAAGTTCTGCCCGGCCAATTCCACAGTTTGCAGCAGCTCCATCATGCGCGATCCCCAATTTGACCAGCGACTTGGCTGCTGTCTTTCGGGTGCCGGGCCAGAAATTCTTCGGCGGGTAGCTGAGTCGAATGGCCCGTTGTTATTGCTATCGGTTCCACGGTGATCGTCCCGAACATCGCCCCCAATTCCGCCGTAAGCGGATGGCCAGCCGCCACACGTGCGGTAGCGACCGGCATGCTGTCATCTGCACGCGCCTCCAAGCGCGCGCTGGCTTTGCCCTGACTTACTTTCACCACATCGCCGGAACGCACATTCAGTTTCTGCAACTCGCTGCTGTGCATCCCCACACAAGGAGTGGCCGCGTCGTGCGTCATTTGCAATGAGGCTGCGCGACGCACCACCGCATCAGCGAAGTAGATCGGCACATTGCTGACGCGCTGCAAACCCGAACTATTGCTGTTGGTCACGGCTTGTAGTGCAACACCCGCAATATGATTATTCAATTTGTCCGCCACGTTCATCTCTGCCATGTTCGACCTTGGCAACACTTCATCGCGCACCGCTTCGCTGGAGTCATAATCAAAACCGGATACGCCGAGTAAATTACCCAACACGCGCAACACCTTCCAGGCCGGACGGGTTTCGCCCAGCGGCTTGACCGCACCCCGGAAACTTTGCACGCGCCCCTCGGTATTCACAAACGTGCCGGAAGTTTCGGTGAACGGCGCGATCGGCAATAGCACATCGGCGTATTCCGTCGCGTGGTGTTTATAGGCAGACATGGCCACCACCATGTCGGCGGCACGCATCGCGACCATCGCCTGCTGCGAGTCGTGCATATCCAGCTCCGGCTCGACATTCAGCAGGATATAAGCCTTGCGCGGCGATGTCAGCATCTGCGCCGCATTCATCCCTTTTGCACCCGGTAGCGCTCCGGCCAGATAAGCACCCACACTGTTTGCCGCCTCGCCAAGGTAACCGAATTTCGCGCCACACAGTGCGGCAATATGTTCGGCCAGCAAGGAAATCTGCGTGGCTTGCGGATGCTGTTGCGCGAAGTTACCCAGTAACACCGCGACACGTTCGCCGCTTGCCAGACTGCGTGCGATGGCACGCGCCTGTTTCGATGGTTGCGCCGCCGCGATAGCCTGCTGGACTTCGCCCGACAGTGTCGTTGACTTTTCAGCAACGAGCGCTTTCAGAATTTGTGCGAGCACATTGGCCAACTCGCTCGGCGCGACGATGGACTTGTTCATCCCCGGCATCAGTAATTCGTCATCGCTGGCATGTACGATGTTGGCCTGCGCACCCTTTTTGACCGCCTGGCGCACACGCTGCGCAAGCAAAGGATGATCTTTGCGCAGGAAACTGCCCACGATCAGGAAGCGGTCGCGGGTATTGATGTCGGCGACCGGCATGCCCAGCCAGGGAGCGCCTGCCTGTTTGCCATCCGAAGAAAAATCCGACTGGCGCAAACGAAAATCGATGTTGTTGCTGCCCAAGCCGCGCAGCAATTTTTGCAGCAGATAAATTTCTTCCAGTGTGCTGTGTGGTGTCGCCAGCGCCGCAATCTGTTCTGCGCCGTTTTCAGTCTTGATCTGGCGCAAACCATTGGCCACATACTCAAGGGCGGCTTGCCATTCGACTTCGATCCACTGTCCATCCTGCTTGAGCATGGGCTTGGTCAGCCGCTCAGTCGAGTTCAGCCCTTCGTAGCTGAATCTATCTTTATCGGAAATCCAGCATTCGTTGATGGCTTCATTCTCGACCGGTAAAATGCGCAGCACTTTATTGTCCTTCACTTGCACCGCCAGATTAGAACCCAAGCCGTCGTGCGGGCTGACCGATTTGCGCCGCGACAACTCCCAGTTCCGTGCGGTATAGCGGTACGGCTTGCTGGTCAGCGCGCCGACCGGGCACAGATCTATCATGTTGCCAGACAACTCGGAATCCACCGTACTGTTAACAAAACTCACGATTTCGGCATGCTCGCCACGGAACGCCATGCCCAGCTCCATTACCCCGGCGATTTCTTGGCCGAAACGCACGCAGCGGGTGCATTGGATGCAGCGGGTCATTCCTTCGGTGGAAATCAGCGGACCGATGTCTTTATGCATCACGACGCGCTTGGGTTCCTGATATCGCGAAGCGCTACCGCCATAACCCACCGCTAAATCCTGCAATTGACATTCGCCGCCCTGATCACAAATCGGGCAATCGAGCGGATGGTTAATTAACAAAAATTCCATCACCCCTTGCTGCGCCTTGATCGCCATCTCGGAGTGCGTGCGTACCTTCATGCCTTCCGCTACCGGCGTCGCGCAAGCGGGCAGCGGCTTGGGCGCTTTCTCGACTTCAACCAGGCACATGCGGCAATTGGCCGCGATGGATAATTTTTTGTGGTAACAGAAATGCGGAATGTAAATGCCGAGCTTGTTCGCCGCATCCATCACGGTGGAGCCGCGCTCGGTTTCGACTAGCCTGCCATCAATTTCAATGTTGATCATTAGGGAACCTCTAAAAATCCAGATTTCATCCCAACTGCTGCGTTGCGGAAAAAATTTCTTGCTTACATATAAACGATATGCGGCGCGGCGAAATTTTTCCCGCGCCTTGCTGACGATTCCGCACGGGCTGCTTTTGCCAGTAACGGATCGGCGTCCCCTTGTGGGGCATTTGGGCGAACTCTAAATTTTTAGAGGCTCCCATTACTCACCTGACCCGTTGTGCACCAAGCAACGCCTGTGTTCGATGTGATATTCAAATTCACTGCGAAAATGTTTGAGCATGCCCTGCACCGGCCACACCGCGGCCTCGCCCAGTGCGCAGATGGTGCGCCCGGCAATGTTCTCGCCCACGCTTAACAACAGATCCAGATCTTCCTTGCGCCCTTCGCCATGCTCGATACGATGCAGGATGCGATACAGCCAGCCGGTACCTTCGCGGCACGGCGTACACTGGCCGCAGGATTCCTCGTAGTAGAAATAGGACAAACGTTCCAGCGCACGCACCATACAAGTGGTGTCATCCATGATGATCACCGCGCCGGTGCCCAACATCGAGCCTGCCTTTGCAATAGAATCATAGTCCATGTTCAGGTCCATCATGATCTCGCCGGGCAATACCGGCATGGAGGAACCGCCCGGAATACAGGCCTTCAGCTTGCGCCCGCCACGCATCCCGCCAGCCATTTCCAACAACTTCTTGAATGACGTACCCATTGGCACTTCAAAGTTGCCGGGATTATTCACATGGCCGGAAACGGAAAACAATTTGGTGCCGCCATTGTTGGGCTTGCCCAATTCCAGAAAAGCCTGGCCGCCGTTCCTGATGATGTAGGGAATGCTGGCAAAAGTTTCGGTATTGTTGATGGTGGTCGGCTTGCCATACAGGCCGAAGCTGGCCGGGAACGGCGGCTTGAAACGCGGCTGACCTTTTTTGCCTTCCAGAGATTCCAGCAATGCCGTCTCTTCGCCGCAGATGTACGCGCCATAGCCGAGATGATTGTGCAGGTCGAAACAAAAATCTGTGCCCAGGATGTTGTTGCCTAAATATCCAGCGGCACGTGCCAATTCACAGGCCTCCTCCATGCGTTCATAGGCTTCGAAGATTTCGCCGTGCACATAGTTATAGCCGGTTTTCACACCCATGGTGTAAGCGGCGATGACCATGCCTTCAATCAGCAGATGCGGGTTATAACGCATGATGTCCCAGTCCTTGCAGGTGCCGGGCTCGCCTTCATCGGAATTGCAGACCAGATATTTGTCGCCGTCGTAGTTTTTGGGCATGAAGCTCCACTTCAGTCCGGTCGGGAATCCCGCACCGCCGCGCCCGCGCAATGCTGACGACTTGACCTCGGCGATAATTTCATCCGGTGTCATTTTTTCAGTCAGCACTTTGCGCAGTGCCTGATATCCGCCCACCTTGAGATAATTTTCCAGCGTCCACGGCTGGTCAAAATCCATCGTGGTAAAAATGACCGGGCCGCTCATAATTTTTTCAGCGACATTCATGCCGTGTCTTTCATGCCAGGAGCTTTCATGATAGTCCCAGCTCCGCTAATATTTGATCAATTTTTTGCGGCGTCAAGCGCTCGCACATTTTCTTATTATTGATGGTGAACAATGGCGCAGCCACGCATGCACCCATGCATTCACCTTCGCGCAAACCAAATTTTCCATCGGCCGTAACCTCGCCGAAGCCAATACTCAACTTTGATTTTAGATAATCCACGGTTTCATTGGCACCCCCCAGCTGGCAGGACAAATTGGTGCACACTGTGATGGTGTGCTTGCCCATCGGCTTGAGGTTATACATATGGTAAAAGGTCGCCACTTCGTATACCGCCACCTGCGGCATACCCAGATAGGCTGCGATGTCAGCCATATCATCCGTATCGATCCAGCCCTTTTCGTCCTGCACAAAACGCAATGCGGACATCACGGCAGACTGCTTTTGATTGGCCGGATATTTTTTCAACTCGCGGTTGATCTTGGATTGTATTGGTTCAGATAGCATTAACGGTCGACCTCGCCAAAAACAATGTCCTGAGTTCCTATAATAGTGACCACATCCGCGATCATATGACCGCGTGCCATCTCATCCAGCGCTGCCATATGGGCGAAGCCCGCTGCGCGTATTTTCAAACGATACGGCTTGTTCGCGCCGTCCGAAATAATATAGATGCCGAACTCCCCCTTGGGATGCTCCACGGCAGCATAGGCCTCGCCGGCAGGCACATGCATCCCTTCGGTGAATAATTTGAAATGGTGTATCAGCTCTTCCATGTTTTCCTTCATGGATTCGCGTACCGGCGGTGCAAACTTGTGGTTCGCCGTCATGACCGGACCCGGATTACTGCGCAGCCAAGTAATGCATTGCCGGATGATACGGTTGGATTGACGCATTTCCTCGACACGCACCAAATAACGGTCATAAGAATCACCGGTCTTGCCGACCGGAATATCAAAGTCCATGCGGTCGTACACTGCATAGGGTTGCTTCTTGCGCAAATCCCACTCCACTCCCGAGCCGCGTAACATCGGGCCGGTAAAACCAAGCGCCAGAGCACGTTCCGGCGTGACGATACCGATATTAACGGTACGCTGCTTCCAGATGCGGTTATCGGTGAGCAGGGTTTCGTACTCATCCACACAGTTGGGAAATCGACGGGTGAAATCTTCGAGGAAATCGAGCAGCGAACCCTGGCGATTCTCGTTAAGTTTTTTTACCGCAGCGGCATTGTGGATTTTGGAAGCCTGGTATTGCGGCATGGTGTCTGGCAGATCGCGGTACACGCCGCCAGGACGGTAATAAGAAGCATGCAGCCGTGCTCCGGATGCAGCCTCGTATATATCCATCAAATCTTCACGCTCACGGAAGCAATACAGGAACACGGTCATCGCGCCGATATCCAGCCCGTGCGCGCCCAGCCACAACAGGTGATTCAAAATGCGGGTAACTTCATCGAACATCACCCGTATGTATTGGGCGCGCAACGGCACATCTATGCCCGCCAGTTTCTCGATCGCCATCACATAAGCATGTTCGTTGCTCATCATCGAGACGTAATCGAGCCGGTCCATGTAGGGCAAGGATTGCAAAAAGGTCTTATGCTCGGCCAGTTTTTCGGTGGCACGATGCAGCAAACCGATGTGCGGATCAGCGCGTTCGATGACTTCACCATCCAACTCCAGCACCAAACGCAACACCCCGTGCGCGGACGGATGCTGCGGACCAAAATTCATGGTGTAGTTTTTTATTTCCGCCATAACCTTGCCTATCTCAACACTTGTTGCAACGCACGTTCACCATGCATTTCAGTGCAGACTAACTTGCGCGAGCAAGTTAAGTCCGCAGGGCGGTCGTAACTAAAATTCATGGTGTAGTTTTTAATTTCAGCCATGGCCGCGAACCTGATTACCGGGATGACTGGGGTTGCTGGCGTAATTTTCTTCACGCACGATGCGCGGCGTCACTTCGCGCGGCTCGATCGAGACCGACTGATAAATCACCCGCTGTTGCTCCGGGTCGTAGCGCATTTCCACCGTACCGGAAAGCGGGAAATCCTTGCGGAAGGGATTGCCGACGAAACCATAGTCGGTCAGGATGCGGCGCAGATCGGGGTGGCCGGTGAACACGATGCCATACAGATCGAAGGCTTCGCGCTCATACCAGTTGGCGGCGGGCCAAATATCGATCACCGACGCCAATACCGGAAAATCATCTTCTTCGGCAAAGATGCGCACACGCAGGCGCGCGTTATGCGTCACCGACAGCAGGTGATAGACCACCGCAAAGCGAGAAGGATGGATGCTCGCGGCACCTGCCGTGTCGGCAGATGCGAAATAGGCGCCGCCCTCGGAAATATCGCTGCCGTATGTGGAATAATCCACGCCGCACAGATCCATCATCTGTTCGAAGCGCAATTCCGCCGCATCGCGCAAGCGCGTCAGCGTATCCAGCATATCGCCAGCCCTGACCACGACGGTCAGTTCGCCCAGCTTTTGTTCCACACTGACCAGCTTGTCGCCAAGCGAGGTCGTCAAATTGGCGCGCAAAGCACCCAAATCAGCAGCCATAGTTCATCCTAGCGCGCAATGGTATTGGTTCGTTTGATTTTGTTTTGCAACTGGATGATGCCGTAAAGCAAAGCCTCTGCCGTCGGCGGGCAACCGGGCACATAAATATCCACCGGCACGATGCGGTCGCAGCCGCGCACCACCGAATAGGAATAGTGATAATAGCCACCACCATTGGCGCAAGAGCCCATCGAGATCACCCAGCGCGGCTCGGCCATCTGATCATAGACCTTGCGCAAGGCGGGCGCCATTTTATTGCACAGTGTTCCAGCCACGATCATCACGTCCGACTGGCGCGGACTGGGACGAAACACCACACCGAAGCGATCCAGATCGTAACGTGCCGCGCCGGCATGCATCATTTCCACTGCGCAACACGCCAGTCCAAACGTCATCGGCCACAGCGAGCCGGTGCGGGTGTAATTAATGATGGTATCCAGCGTCGTGGTAACAACGCCTTTTTCCAGAACGCCCTCTATTCCCATTCCAAAGCTCCTTTCATCCACTCATAGACAAAGCCGACCACCAGGATGGCCAGAAAGATCATCATAGAGACAAAGCCGAAGGTACCGAGTTCCTTAAGCACGACCGCCCATGGGAATAGAAAAGCAATTTCCAGATCGAAGAGTATGAACAGGATAGCCACGAGGTAATAGCGCACATCGAATTTCATGCGCGCGTCTCCAAAAGCCTCAAAGCCGCACTCATACGGAGACAGTTTTCTACTGTCGGGCCGGTTGGGAGCCACCAATTTGCCCAGTATGACAGGGACTACGCCCATCGCGATACCAACGCAAATGAACAACAGCACCGGAAAATAATTTTCCAACATTGGGCTACGCCCCCTCTGTTTATGGTTAGTGAGTTAACCCGGAATTACTTTTGAATCGCCTAACTTGTTGAACCGCTTAACTGGCCAACACGCGCACGCGTCGACTTTTGTTTGGTGCGGATGGGGAGACTCGAACTCCCACGCCCTTGCGGGCACAAGCACCTCAAGCTTGCGTGTCTACCAATTCCACCACAACCGCAATACCGCTACAAACCTATTTTGGAATGTCCTTGGACTTCGAGTCGTCGGCGGGGTTGACCGCAGGCACGACTGGAGGCGCTTGAGTGGCAGCCGGATTCACTTTATCCATCAGTCCCTGCTGTTGCGCGGGATGTGAATAAATGTACGTCAGCGACAAGCTGGTAATAAAAAACAGCGTTGCGGCGACTGCCGTACTGCGACTGAGGAAATTTGCGGAACCGCTGGAACCAAACAGACTGCCTGCCGAACCCGTGCCAAACGCTGCGCCCATGTCGGCACCCTTGCCATGTTGCATCAGCACCAGACCCACTAACACCACCGCTGTCACAACGTGTACCACCCAAACTAATGTTTCCACACACCACTCCAAAACAAATTTAAATTAACCTGCACGAAAACTTATGCCCAAAATTCTACGTCTAAAATTTTACGACGGGACACCCGCACGGCAAATTGCCAAGAACTCCTCCACCACCAGAGAAGCTCCGCCGATCAAGCCACCATCAATATCCGGCATCGCAAACAGCTCTGCCGCGTTATTCGCCTTCACACTGCCGCCGTAGAGTATACACAACCCCGAGGCAATTTGACCATCCTGAGAGGCAACCCGTTGCCGGATAAATGCATGCACCGCCTGCGCCTGCGCGGAAGTTGCCGTTTTGCCGGTACCGATTGCCCATACTGGCTCGTAAGCCACCACTGCGTTGCGCAATGCCTGCACGCCACCCAACCGGATCAGCGCATCCAATTGTTCGGCAACCACTTTCTCGGTCACTCCGCTTTCGCGTTGTTGCAGCGACTCGCCCACGCACAAGATAGGAGTCAACCCCGCCTGCTGCGCCGCCAAAAATTTCTCGGCCACCAGATGGCTGCTTTCGCCATAAATAGCGCGGCGCTCCGAATGCCCGACAATCACATAGCTACAAGCGAAATCGCGCAACATCGCGGCAGACACCTCTCCGGTATATGCGCCTTTGTCCAGCTGATGCACATCCTGCGCACCCCACTTGACTGTACCACCGGACAGTTTTTGCTGCGCCTGCGCCAAATAAGGGAACGGCACGCAAACCGCGCAATCGACACCCGGCATCGTAACCATCCCGCTACGCACCGCATCCAGCAGCTCGGCGTTCTGAGTCAGAGCACCATGCATCTTCCAGTTTCCGGCAATCAATTTGCGACGCATCGTAATCAATCCGCTAAGCATCAAAGCGCGCAATCCTACCTGCGAACAGCCGAATGGTCAATGAAACGAACACCACTTGCATCAACACTCCTGCCTAAACCCAGAATTGAATTAAAATACGTCGGCATAGCCCGGCGTATGCCAAACAGCAAATATTTTTTTACCTCTTGAACACATGAACCTCATCATTCAAGCCACCCACCCCATAGATGCGGCGCATCTCGACCATCTCGCCAAGCTGACGCAGAGCAGGCAATGCAAACAGATCGCCGAGCGCGCCTATCGCTTGACCGCAGCGCAGGCGCATGCCGGAATTGCGCCCTACTGTCTTGCGAACCGGCTCGATTACGGCTTTGTGGCACGTGGTCTCAAGCTTGCGAATTTCAGGCTGATGGTCATGGACATGGATTCGACGCTGATCGCCATCGAATGCATCGACGAGATCGCCGACATGCAGGGACTGAAGCCTCAGGTCGCGGCGATCACCGAGGCGGCGATGCGCGGCGAGATCGAATTCGCCGAAAGCCTGCGCCGCCGTGTCGCACTATTGAAAGGGCTGGACGAACGCGCCTTGCAACGTGTGTATGACGAGCGCCTGCGGCTCTCACCCGGCGCGGAGATCATGCTCGATGCGCTGCAATCGCGCGATATCAAGACGCTGCTGGTATCCGGCGGATTCGTGTTCTTCACCGAGCGCCTCAAGGCCAGACTAGGTCTGGACTACACCCACGCCAACACCCTCGAGATCGCCAACGGCAAGCTCACCGGCAAGGTGCTGGGCAACATATTGGACGCGCAAGGCAAAGCCGACTGGCTGGTGAAAATCCGTGCGGAATTGAATCTCAGGCCCGAGCAGGTCATCGCCATGGGCGACGGCGCGAACGACTTGAAAATGATGGCACAGGCGGGCATCAGCATCGCCTACCACGCCAAGCCGGTAGTGCGTGAGCAGGCTAGCTACGCGCTGAATTTTGTCGGGCTGGATGGGCTGGTGAATTTGCTGGCGAACGAAGAGTGATAATGGCAATGGCTCAGAAAATTCTCTCCGAGACACCTCCGAAGAAATCGCTACGAAGCCTGCCGCATGCGATGCAGGTCATTCTGCTCGCCCTCGTAGCCCTGCTGCCCTGCCCGGCAGAGTGCGCTCCGTTCAGTTTTTACACGGTGCCCTACGCATTCACTAATGACCGCGCGCACACAGTCCGTTTGTCTGAATGGCGCGGCAAACCGCTCATCCTCACCATGGAATACAGCAATTGCCGATTCATGTGCACCACCACCTTCTCGAAATTGAAGGCCATCCAGACGGCGGCCGATCAAAAAAATATACAGATCGACTTCATGATCATCAGCCTGGATCCAAAAAACGATACCCCGCAGGCCTGGCAGCAATACCGGATCAGCCGTGACGTGGACCGGAGCAACTGGCATTTGCTTACCGGCAGCGAAGCCACCACCAAAGAATTTGCCGCGCTGATCGGGATAAAATACTGGATCATGGATGAGCATATATTGCATGACTTCAAGATCGTGCGGCTGAATGCGCAAGGCGAAATTGAAAAAGAGATAACGGATTATGACGACGAGCCGGATTCCTTACTGCAATGACGGCGCAGTCCGGAATTCGCATGCCCTGGCGTGCCACACCAGTCGTGCCCTGTCATTCGTGCATGGACCGGCCGGCGACGCACTGAATTTCGCCGGTTTGCCTGGATTGGGCAATTTGCCGGTCAGCCAGTAAATTGCGTGCCTTACTATTTATTTATGCGCCTAAGTAACTGTAGTGCCAAGTCAAAAATCATCGACCAAAATTTTTGCTTGCAAAAACCGCCCTGCAGCCTACAATTAGTTTGAATTGATTGGCCGACCACTACATATAGTGGTTTTTTGTTTTTCCGGGACACAGTATCCCGCGCATTAAAGGGAGTCATATCGTGTTTGAAATCGAAAACATTCCACACTCAACATCCACCGGCAGCGAATCCGAAAAATCCGTATCCGCACAGCAGATAATCAGCGAACTCGCCGGTAAAATAGCGGGCAAGCCGGCTATTGAAGGAACCACGGCAATGACACCCATAGCAATGACACAAGAGATCAGCACCGAAGTATTACTGGAAAAATACGCCGAACCCGGCGAGACTTCCATTGAAGATGTGCGCCGCCGTGTGGCGCGCGGTTTGGCGCAAGCCGAGAAACCGGAACAACGCGCCAAATGGGAAGAGGCTTTCTTCCTCGCCCAGGAGAACGGGTTTATACCCGCCGGCCGTATCAACTCGGCAGCGGGATTAAAGAATCAGGCGACCCTGATCAACTGTTTCGTGCAACCGGTGGGAGACTCGATCTCCGGCATCAGCGACGGCAAGCCCGGTATCTATGATGCCTTGCAGCAAGCCGCCGAAACCATGCGGCGCGGCGGCGGGGTCGGCTACGATTTCTCGGCGATCCGTCCCGAAGGCGCGCAGGTCAAAGGTACCAACTCGCGTGCCAGCGGACCGATCTCCTACATGCGCGTGTTCGATCGCTCCTGCGAGACCGTCGAATCGGCCGGTGCACGGCGCGGCGCGCAAATGGGCGTGTTGCGCTGCGACCATCCCGATATCGAAAAATTTATCCACGCTAAGGATCAGGGCGATCTGCGCAACTTCAATATTTCGGTTGGCGTGACTGATGCCTTGATGCAAGCCGTCGAGAACAACACATCCTTCGAATTGGTGCATAGCGCAGAGCCTGCTGTCGGCCTCAAGGAGCAAGGTGCGGCACGCCGCGCCGACGGCAAGTGGGTGTACCGAAAAGTGCAGGCCGCCGATCTGTGGAAGCAGATCATCGAAAGCACCTACGACCACGCCGAGCCGGGCGTGCTGTTCATCGACCTGATGAACCGCGATAACAACCTGTCTTATTGCGAAGCGATAGAGGCGACCAACCCTTGCGTCACCGCCGATACTTGGGTGATGACAGATCGGGGCGCCCGCCAGGTACACAATCTGATCGGCACAACATTTTCTGCTGTAGTCGACGGAAAATCCTATCCCACCGAATCGCAGGGTTTCTTTCACACCGGCACCAAACCGGTGCTGCGCCTGAAAACCGTCGAAGGACATTCATTGCGGCTTACCGCAGACCATCGGGTATTGCGCGTTTCGCGCATGACGCGCCATATTCGCGAAACGGAATGGGTAAAAGCGGGCGAACTCCGTACCAAAGACCAAATCGTGTTGCACGATCATCGCGCCATGCAGGCCTGGAGTGGCGCGCACAATGAAGACGAAGGCTATCTGATCGGCCTGCTGATCGGCGATGGCACGCTCAAGAACGACAAGGCTGTGCTGAGCGTTTGGGATACCGTCGCGTTGAAAGTCGTCAATGCCAGAGAAATATATCTTGGCGACAAGGTTACCTCCGCAGGAGTTGCCGGTGTCATGTATGCCGCTGAACAGGCGGCGCGCTCGTTGCCGCACCGTGCCGACTTCAATGGCTGGCAGAAACCCGTTGCAGGCCGCGGTGAATATCGTCTGGCGACAGGCGCATTGCGCACATTGGCACTGGAGCTGGGTCTGACTCCCGGCAGCAAGCGATTCACTGCGGCGATGGAAACCGGCTCGTCCAATTTTTATCGTGGCGTATTGCGCGGCATGTTCGATGCCGATGGCTCGGTGCAAGGCTCGCAGGAAAAGGGCATCAGCGTTCGCTTGACGCAAATCGACCTCGGTAACCTTGAGGCCGTGCAGCGCATGTTGCAACGTCTCGGGATCATTTCCACC
>JAYVKW010000031.1:0-16793 GCA_043768015.1 Gallionella sp. | reverse complement strand
TTGGTGAGATCATTTTACCTGAATCAGAAACCTTCGCGATTATAGGGTTACAATTCGACACGTTCAAACATACCGTTAGGAGAAGTTGTAAATGAAAGTGTCGATCATAATGATGTTTTTAGCCTTGTTTCTCGGTGGCTGTGGCAAACAAAGTGCAGCTGAACGCGAGGCGCTGGATAAAGCCAAACCGGGATATCAAGTGGCGAGGAATTTCTGCTCTCAATGCCACGCGTTGCCATTTGGGGATCAGCATCCGCCCGCCGCATGGCCATATGTCGCGTCGCGTATGGAAGGCTATATCGAAGCAGCCCATAGACGGATGCCGAATCCAGCGGAGCGTGAAGCGATCATTGGGTACTTTCAAAGTAAATGACAGAGCTAGGTCGAATTTTTGATGCGTGTGTGGGCGCAGTGACAGATGATCGCCCGCTTGCAGCGCAATGAAAAAAGCCCGTTGTGTAAGCAACGGGCTTTTTGCTAATCACTACCGCGCGGAATAATGCCGGGCTTAAGCGTAATAGCGCAAGCGCCTGGAAAACGGTTGCAACGCTTCGATACCACTGGTTTCGGCACGCCGGCACCAGTCCTCCAGGTCTTTTACCATCTGCTCTTTGGTCGCCGTGGAGCGTTGCCAGATCGCGATAAGGTCCTGGCGCAGGGTGTAGGCAATATTCAGCTTTTGACTGGTCTGAATGACCAGTCCTAATTTTAATTTTTCCTGCTCGCTAAGAACGGTTGCATCGACATGCAGCCAGTGCTTGACACGTTTGAGATCGACTTTCCCCAAGCCGGGCATGCGCAGTTTGAGTTGCGCGATTTCTTCGCGATAAGTACTTTTCAACGACTTGGCATATTTTGCCATCACTTCGTAACGGTTGGCCATCACTGCATGTAGCGTATCGATATCGCATACCGTTTTGGCGGTATTGAGGCGCACTTTCGGCGCGACCCTTTTGATCTTGGCCAGCCCCAACGCGGCCATACTGCGGATGTACAGCCAGCCTATATCGAATTCATACCATTTGCTGGAGAGCTTGGCGGAACCGATATGGGCGTGGTGGTTGTTGTGCAGTTCCTCGCCGCCGATCAGGATGCCCCACGGCACGATGTTGGTGGAGGCATCGGCAGGCTGGAAGTTGCGATAACCCCAGTAGTGTCCGGCACCATTGATGATGCCCGCCGCCGTCACCGGTATCCAAACCATTTGCACCGCCCAGATGGTGAGACCGATAGGGCCGAACAGCAGCACATCGATGGCCAGCATCAGCATGATGCCCAGCATACTGCGCTTGGAATAAAGGTTGCGCTCCAGCCAGTCGTCCGGTGTGCCGCGACCGTATTTTTCCAGCGTTTCAGGGTTCTGGGCTTCCTTGCGATAAAGCTCCGCCCCTTCCAGCAGCACCTTCTTGATGCCCAATATTTGCGGGCTATGCGGGTCATCCGCAGTTTCGCATTTGGCATGGTGTTTGCGGTGGATAGATGCCCATTCCTTGGTCACGGTGCCGGTGGTCAGCCACAACCAGAAGCGGAAGAAATGACTGGCAACAGGGTGCAAATCCAGTGCGCGATGCGCCTGGTGGCGGTGTAAAAAAATGGTCACCGAGGCGATGGTGATGTGAGTGAGCGCCAGTGTGGTGAGCACATAGCCCCACCACGGTAAATCCAGTAAACCAGAAAACATGCCTTCTCCTAAGAACAACCCGCTGTCATTGTAGCAATGAGACCATTTTACAGAAGCAGGGGTTCAGTGGGTGACTAAATTCGTTCCAACACCGCCGCGAAAAATCCATCCGTATTGTGTAAATGGGGGCGTAGTTCCAGATAATCAACCGCTTCTACCGCGATCTTTTGTTGTTGCAATACTACACCAGCCGGGCGCAGCACGAAGTCGGGATGGGCGGCGAGGAAGGCTTGCACGATGTGCTGATTTTCTTCCGGCAAAAAACTGCACGTCGCGTACACCAGACGCCCGCCTTTTTTCAGCAGGCGGCTGGCGGAGGCGAGTATCGCAGCTTGCTGAAGGGCGTAAGCTTCGATGCTGCCCGGCGACTGGCGGAATTTCAGATCCGGGCTGCGCCGCAACGTGCCCAAGCCGCTGCACGGTGCATCCACCAGCACGCGGTCGATTTTGCCGGCCAGGCGTTTTACCTTGAGGTCGTTCTCGTGCGCGATCAGCATCGGCTGGATGTTGCTGGCACCGGAGCGTTTCAGGCGCGGCTTGAGATTGGCGAGGCGCTTTTCGGAGACGTCCATCGCGTACAAACGCCCTTGCGAATTCATCATGGCAGACAGCATCAGCGTCTTGCCGCCCGCACCGGCGCAAAAATCCACCACCATATCGTTGCGTTTGGGGGCGAGCAGGAAGCCGAGCAACTGGCTGCCCTCGTCTTGCACTTCTATCTTGCCCTCGGTGAATAGCGCGTCCTTGTTAAGCGGAATTTTTTCCTTGAGGCGGATGCCGATGGGCGAGTAGGGTGTGGCGGCGGCTGCGATATTTTTTTCGTGCAGTTGCTGCAACACGTCTTCGCGCTTGGCCAACAAGGTGTTGACGCGGATATCCAGCGGCGCACCCTGTTGCATGGACTTTCCGATTGCGAGTATGTCTTCATCGGAATAGGTGGCGCGCATCTTTTCCACCAGCCATTCGGGTAGTTCGGCTTGTACCGATAACGACAGATCTTCCAGCTTCACGCCCTTCACCGTGGCGAGCCACTCTTTTTCACCGTGTTTCAGGATCGGTTCGAGTTCGCGCAGATTGTAGCCGCCGAACCTGAGCAGATGAGCGAGTGCCATACGGCGCGGGGTTGAGTTGTCGGCACAGGCATGTTCCAGCAGCAGGCGGTGGCGCAACACGCCGAACACGGTCTCGGCAACCAATTCGCGTTCATTGGAGCCGATGCGTTCGTCTTTGAAAAAATAGCGCAACGTGGTGTCGGCGGGATGCGCCAGCGGCAGGATGGCACGCAGTGCCTGGATGACGATCTCTAAACGGTATTCGGTGATCAGCATGGGAAAATCGGCTGTGCAAATTCGGGCGCGCAGTTTAGCAGGGTTGTCAGGGTAATATCCGGGACGTAATACGGTTTATTCATCACACCCGCCGCTTCGTCTATCAGTTTGACGGGCGTGCAAACGTCCTGCTGTCTCATGAGGTTAGCGGGCGCCGGCTTCGAGCGGGTCGTGTGATGGGGGTGCGAAAGACTGCGATCACGGCACGAAATCGAATTTGGTCAGTACCTGCGTGAGCTTGTCGCCGTCCGAATCGGTGATCACCAGCTTGTATGGAAAATTGGCGTGCTCTGCGGACAGCCAGATTTCAGTACGGTTTGTACCGGCTTCCGGTACGCTGGCTATATACAGTGCCTTGAACGTGCCGAGTGGAACCGTCACACTCTGGTCGTGCGCGATGCGGTAATTGTAAATGTCCAGCTTGCCGCCGTTGGTCATATGGAAACTCAGCACGTCGGTTTTTTCCAGCGATAGAAACATGAATTGGTACATCGCGCTGAGGCGGTCTTGGGTGCCGTCCGGCAGCGGTATCACCGTGCGCTGCGTCTTTTGGATCAGGGTGAGCTGCTTCGCTTCCCAATCGAATTCGGCCTGACGATTCTTGCCCTCGTCACCTTCGCGCAGATCGCTGAAATTCAGTGGCTTCAGACCATGAGCGCCTACCAGTCCGCTGCTGCTGATGACAATCTTTCCCGGTCTGAATATTGCCAGCAAACCCAATGCACGCGTAGTGCTGATAAGCGTGTAGCGATCTTTGCCGCGCGCAAAAACTTCCTCGATCTGGCCGATCTTGATGCCGCTTTTGTAAATCTCGTAGGTGGCCTGCACGCTGCTCGGTGACGCGGCTAAAGCAGAAGACAGAGGGCAGAGGACAGAAGACAGAATAAGGACGCGGCATAGCCGCGACAACCTTTCTGCTTTTTGTTTTATGTCTTCTGTCATCTGGCTTATTCCAGGCTAGGGGAAACCAGCGCAAAACCGGACTGCTTGCGATACAGGAATATGACTCGCCCTTGCTCGCTCAATCTGATTTGATCACGGCATAACCAGCTGATGGCTTGCGGATAAATGCGATGTTCCTGGTTCAACACTCGCGCGGCTAGCGTTTGTTCGGAGTCGTCAGGCAGCACCGGCACGGCAGCCTGGATGATGATTGGGCCGTGGTCGAGATCCGGGGTGACGAAATGCACCGTGCAGCCATGGATCTTTACCCCGTCGTGCAAGGCGCGCGCGTGAGTATTGAGACCGCCATAAGCTGGCAATAGCGAGGGATGGATGTTGATGAGTCTGCCGTGATAGCGGGCCACAAAAGCAGCGCCGAGGATACGCATGAAACCGGCAAGCGCCACAAAGTCCGCATCAAATTTATCTATAGCTTGTGCCAGCGCGGTATCGAAACTGTCGCGATCCGCACAGTCGCGATGTTCGACGACAGCAGTGGGAATGCCATGCGCTTGGGCGATGCCCAGCCCTTCCGCGTCCGCGCGATTGCTGATCACCGCCGCGATGCGGCAGGGCAGCTTTGCTTTAAGCAGAGCCTGCATGTTGCTGCCGCGACCGGAGATCAGGATGACGATATTTTTCATTTATTCGTAGGGGCGGGTCTCAGACCCGCCCGTGTTCGGTTGCAATATTCATTGAAGGGCGGGTCTGAGACCCGCCCCTACGCGCCGACTTGTGTTTGGTGTTCGGCGCCGTTGCGTGCGCGTATTGTGCCGATCACGGTGGCGCGTTCACCTGCAGCGTTGAGTTGAGCCAGTGCCGCATCCGCATCATTTTTGTCCACGATCACCACCATGCCGATGCCGCAATTGAAAGTGCGATACATCTCCTGCGGAGCGACGTTGCCCATCTCGCGCAGCCAGTCGAACAGTGCGGGGGTGTGCCAGGACTTGCCGTCCAGTTGTGCCACCACGTTTTCCGGCAGCACGCGCGGCACGTTTTCCAGCAGTCCGCCGCCGGTGATATGCGCCATGCCTTTCACGGTGAGGGATTTCATCAGTGCCAGCAGCGGTTTCACGTAGATGCGCGTGGGCGCCATGATCAGGTCGGACAGCGGCTTGCCGTCGAGTTTTTGCGCGAGGTCAACCTTGTGGGTGCTGATGATTTTGCGCACCAGCGAATAGCCGTTGGAATGCGCGCCGTTCGAGGCGAGGCCGATCACCACATCGCCCGCCTTAATGTCCGCGCCGCTGATGATGTCGGCTTTTTCCACCACGCCGACCGCGAAACCGGCGAGGTCATATTCTCCGGGCGGATACATGCCGGGCATCTCGGCGGTTTCGCCGCCGATCAAGGCGCATCCGGCCTGTTCGCAACCCAATGCGATGCCCTTGATGACTTCGGTGGCGGTATCCACATCCAGCTTGCCGCAGGCGAAGTAATCGAGAAAAAACAACGGTTCCGCGCCTTGCACCAGAATGTCGTTGACGCTCATGCCGACCAGATCGATGCCCACCGTGTCGTGGCGGTTCAGTTCAAAGGCGAGCTTGAGTTTGGTGCCGACGCCGTCGGTGCCGGACACCAGCACGGGTTCGCGATATTTCTTTGAAATCTCCACCAGCGCGCCGAAGCCGCCGATCCCGTTGAGCACTTCCGGGCGCATGGTGCGCTTGGCAAACGGTTTGATGTTCTCGACCAGGCGGTCGCCCGCATCTATGTCCACCCCGGCATCCCGGTAGGTAAGGCCATCGCGGTCAGTAAGGCTGCCGCTGTCGGGCGGGGAAGATTTGCTAGCGGGGTTGTTCAAGTTGAGTTTTCGCTTTCTACAGGATAAAGTGCCGCACTATTTTTCGCGAATTTTACCTCAAATGACCCTATCCCGCTTTACTGCCTTGCAATGGCTATCCTTTGCCGTGGTGGTCGCTGTGCTGATGTATTTGCTCAGCCCGATACTCACGCCGTTTGTCGCGGCGGGTATCCTGGCCTATATCAGCAATCCGCTGGTGCAGCGGCTGTGCGTCTGGAAAATCCCGCGCACGCTGGCGGTGTTGCTGGTGATGAGCGGGTTGCTGCTGCTGTTCGCCCTGCTGCTGCTGATCATGTTGCCGCTGTTGGAAAAGGAGATCAGCCGGTTCGTGGCGCGTCTGCCGGATTGGATTGAAGCTGCGCGCACGCATCTGTTGCCGCTGCTGCAACGGTGGTTTGGCGAGGATTTGCAATGGGATAGCGTAGCGGTGAAAAATATTTTGTTGAGTCACTGGCAAAGCGCGGGCGGCATTTTGGAAAGGCTGCTGCCCTGGCTCGGCAGCAGTGGCGGCGCGATCATCGGCATGTTGCTTAATCTGCTGCTGATCCCGATGGCGATGTTCTATTTGCTGCGCGACTGGAACGATAGTCTGGCGCATGTGGATGATCTTATTCCGCGCCATTGGCACAGCAAAGTAAAAGAAATCGTCATCGAGGTGGATCGCATACTGGCGGAATTTTTACGCGGGCAAATTTCCGTGATGTTGTTGATGAGTGTGTATTACGTTCTGGCGCTGTGGCTGGTCGGGCTGGAATTCGCGCTGCCCATCGGTATCGTCGCCGGCATGCTGGTGTTCGTGCCGTATCTGGGCATGATCACCGGCTTAGTTTTGGCCACGCTGGCGGCGACGATGCAGTTCACCGCATTCGGCAACGTGGTGCTGGTCTGGGCGATGTTCGGTGCAGGACAGTTGCTCGAAGGCATGGCCGTCACCCCTTGGCTGGTCGGTAAACGTGTCGGCCTGCATCCGCTGGCGGTGATTTTTTCACTGCTCGCCTTTGGGCAATTGTTCGGCTTCTTCGGTCTGCTGCTGGCATTGCCGCTTGCCGCCATCTTGTTGGTTGCGCTGCGCTACGGTAAGGCGTGGTATTTCTCCAGTACTATGTATCGAAAATCATGAGCCAATTACTGCTCGATATTGTTCCCGACAGGCAGCCAACGCTGGATAATTTCGTGGCGGGGCGCAATCTGGAATTACTTTCGGCGTTGCGTCATGCCCTATCTGGCAACATCAGTTCGGGTAGCAGCGAGCGGTGTTTCTATGTGTGGGGCGAGACCGGCAGCGGCAAGAGTCATCTGCTGCAGGCCTGCGTGCGTGCCGCACAGGACATGCGGCAAAATGCGATCTATGCGCACGGCAGCGTCCCGCCCCAGAGTATGGACATGGGCGCGGCGGTCGTGGCGGTGGATGATGTCGAGCAACTCGTTGCTTCTGCTCAAAACGGGGATGCGGCGCAAATCGGGTTGTTCAATCTCTACAACCAGATGCGCGACAGCGGCGGCATGTTGCTGGTCAGCGGCAAGGAATCCCCGCTGCATCTCAAGCTGCGCGACGACCTGCGTACCCGCTTGGGCTGGGGCCTGGTGTATCAGGCGCATGCCCTGAGCGACGAAGAGAAAGCCCAGGCGCTGCTGCAACATGCGCATTCGCGCGGCTTTGTGCTGCCGTCAGAAGTCACGCAATATTTATTGCGCCACGGGCGGCGCGACCTGCCCAGCCTGATGGCGGTGCTGGGCGCGCTGGATGCGCATTCGCTGCGTTTGCATCGCGCGCCTTCCGTGCCGCTGTTGAAAGAAGTCATGCAACAGGAATTAGAGTTGAAGTGAACCTCGCAGTATTTCCCTCTCCCGCCTGCGGGAGAGGGGCAGGGGAGAAGGTCTTCTTAAATGATGGAGTTGAAGTGAACCTGACCTTATTCGATTTAGATAACACCTTGCTCAACGGCGACAGCGATTTCGAGTGGTCGCAATTCCTGATCCGCATCGGAGTGCTCGACCGCGAACTGTTCGAAGCCAGGAACCTCGCTTTCTACGAACACTATAAGGCGGGGACATTGGATATTCATGCGTTTCTGGATTTTCAATTGAAACCGCTGTCGCGCCATGCGCGCAAAACACTGGATGAGTGGCATCAGCGATTCATGCGCGAGCAAGCGCTGGGTATGATCACCCAGCCGGCGCGCGACCTGGTCAATCGCCATCGCGCGGCGGGCGATGTGTGTGTCATCATCACCGCGACCAATAGTTTCGTCACCGCGCCGATCGCGCGCGAATTCGGCGTCGGGCATCTGATCGCCACCGAGCCGGAACACCAGGACGGCGAATTCACCGGGAACGTCGCCGGTGTGCCGTGTTTCCGCGAAGGGAAAATCATACGTTTGGAAAATTGGCTGGCGCAACACGGCTGGAATTGGAGCAGCTTTGCCGACACGACTTTTTACAGCGATTCACTCAATGACTTGCCGTTGCTCGCCAAGGTGAAAAATCCCATTGCGGTGAATCCGGACGATACCTTGCGCCAGCACGCCGCACAGTACGGCTGGCCGGTGATGAGCTTGCGTTGATTGGTTACGCGATCAGTTAGCCGCTAAAGAAAGGAGACACAGTGCTAGAACTCAGACCATCCTGTGAGCATTGCAATAAGCCACTGCCGCCTAACTCACTTGAAGCACGCATTTGCACCTATGAATGTACCTTCTGCGCCACCTGTGTCGATAGCGTGCTGGGCAATGTTTGTCCTAATTGCGGTGGCGGCTTTGTTCCCAGGCCGATCAGACCATCGAAGAACTGGAAAGGCGACAACTTCCTTGGAAAAGACGCGGCGAGTACTCAAGTCAAACACAAGCCGGTTGATGCAGCGGCTCATGCGTTGTTCTCTGCCGCAATCAAAACCCTACCACCCGAAAATCGGTAGCAGGTGAAAATAAGAGCAGTTATTACACCTAACTCGGATGTGCAAAAGCGCCGCCTCGCTCTGCTTTTGGCTGCTGGTTATGGCGAGCGTCTATGAACGGTGGCGCAAGAAGTGGCGCCCTTTCGCTGTCGCAGATTATTGCATTTTTAACGCTGCAATCCAACTTCGACTGCCAGCCGTTTTTCTTTGCCGGTTAGCCGTTCCACCAAGGTGAGCGCGAAATCCATTGCCGTGCCGGGGCCGCGCGAGGTGATGAGCTTGCCATCCTCGACGATGGCCGTGTGCTGTTGTTTGACCTTGGGGAACGGATTCAGCACACCGGGAAAACTGGTGGCTTGTTTGCTGTCGAGCAAGCCGACGCTGGCGAGCACCGAAGGTGCGGCGCAAATCGCGGCAATGTATTTTCCTTGGCTCGCCATTTCTTGCAGTAAAGCGATGATGCGTGCATCGGCCTTGAGGTTGTTGGCGCCGGGCTGTCCGCCGGGCAGAACGATCATGTCAAAACTGTGTTGCAGCGCGGCATCCAGCGTGGTGTCCGGCAATAGTATCACGCCGCGGCTGGCGCGCACCGGCTGATCATTCAGGCCGGCACTGACCACTTCGATTCCCGCGCGACGCAGGATATCAATGATCGTTACAGCTTCGATTTCTTCACAGCCTTGCGCGAGGGGAACGAGAACTTTGGGCATGGCAGCCTCGAATCAGTCGCGGAAGTTTTGATACTGCAACGGGAAGTCGGTGATGGTTTTTTTGATGAAGGCAATGGCGCCTTGCAGGTCGTCGCGGTTCTTGCCGGTGACGCGCACGGTGTCGCCCTGAATGCTGGCTTGCACCTTCAATTTGCTGTCTTTGATGTGTTTGACGATCTTCTTCGCCAGCTCGATTTCCACGCCGACCTTCACTTCGCAACCGCGCTTGATCTTGTTGCCGCTGACTTTTTCGATCTTGTCGCTGATCTCCAGACACTTGATGTCCACGCCGCGCTTGGCCAGCTTGGCATTCAGGATGTCCTGCACCTGGCCGAGCTGAAATTCATTGTCGGCCCACACGGTGAGCTTGAGTTCGGCTTGCTCCACGCGCGCATCCGAACCCTTGAAGTCGAAGCGGGTGCCGACTTCCTTGTTGGTCTGCTCGAGGGCATTTTTTACTTCGGTCTTGTCTACTTCTGAAACGATGTCGAAGGTTGGCATGCTGTACTCCAATAAGTTGTGTAGGTTGGGTTAGCGTCCTTGCGTTAACCAATGACTTGGCCGTCGTCTTTTGACGGCCAAGTCAGATGGCTATGCAAAGCTACCCAACAATGCGCGTGTTGGGTTACGCGATGAAGCCGCTAACCCAACCTACGAAAACTATAATCATCCGAAACTGCAAACATAATTAACCACCTCTTTTGCCTCAATCACGAAGCGGCTATTGGCGGCTACCGAGAACTGGCTGCCGGCGGTATAGGTCTTGAATTCCGGCTCGTCGCCGATCTTAACGCGGCAGATGCCGGAGGTGATTTCCATCAGTTCCGGTGTGCTGACATTGAAGGTGAGCGTGCTGGGCAGGATCACGCCGACGGTCTTGCGCGTGCCATCGGCAAACAACACCGAGTGGGACACGCACTTGCCGTCGAAAAACACATTACCTTTTTTTACCACGCTGATATTATCGAATTGCGACATGCTATTTCCTCTCAAGGGTATCTCTAAAAATCCAGATTTCACTCCAACTGCTGCGTTACGTAAAAAATTTCTTGCTTACATATAAAACATATGCGGCGCGATGAAATGTTTTCCGCGCCTTGCATTTGGGCGAACTCTGAATTTTTAGAGGCACCCTTAAGTTGGTTCGTTGGCTTTTACGCCTTTTTGATAAGTGACATATATATACACCGGGATGCCGAGGTCGCCGAGCTGCTTTTCGATCAGAGGTTTGACTTCATTCCAGTCCAGGCCGGTCATGCCGCAAGCCAGACGCGGCAAGGCAATACTGCCTACTTTTTCCTTTTGTACGAAATCGTGCAGAGCATGCAATGAATGATTCACGTGAGTGAGTTTGGCATGCCCGGGTTTGCTACCGTGATCGTACGCGGCATCCTGGCTGAACAGATTGACGATATAACGGCCATCGGAACTCATCCAAGACCACACCCCGCCGGACTTGGGATGCTTGGTCTGACAGAAGTGGCGGAAGTCCTTGTACATCGCCGGCATGCGCTCGCGCAGTTGTAAGGCCAGGCCATGATGGAAGTCATCGTTGGGCGCGACACCCTGCGCGATAGCTTTCGCACCGCTAAACAAAATGTCTCCGCTCAGTTCGTGAATCACGATTTTCTCCTGTGGGAGCGCGGGCGTCTCGCCCGCGCTCCAATTATTTGCGCTTGCGCAAATTCGCCGCGATTCGCAGGCGCAACGCGTTCAGCTTGATGAAACCCGCCGCGTCTTTTTGATCGTACGCGCCCTTGTCGTCCTCGAAGGTGGCGATGGTCGGGTCGAACAGCGAATCGGTCTTGGAATCGCGCCCCACCACGATCACGTTGCCCTTGTAGAGTTTAACGCGCACCCAGCCATTGACGCTAGCTTGAGTATGGTCGATCAGCGTTTGCAGCGCGCGACGTTCCGGCGACCACCAGTAGCCGTTGTAGATCATGCTGGCGTAACGCGGCATCAAATCGTCTTTGAGGTGCGCCACTTCGCGGTCCAGCGTGATGGACTCAATCGCGCGGTGCGCCTTGAGCATGATGGTGCCGCCCGGCGTTTCATAACAGCCGCGCGACTTCATGCCGACGTAGCGGTTCTCCACCAGATCGAGGCGGCCGATGCCGTGCTTGCCGCCCAATTTGTTGAGCTCGGTCAGCACTTGTGCTGGCGTCATCTTTGTACCATTCAATGCCACGATGTCGCCTTGCGAAAAGTCGATGTCCAGATATTCGGCGGCATCCGGCGCTTTTTCCAGCGACACCGTCCAGCGCCACATGCTCTCTTCGGCTTCGGCGGCGGGGTTTTCCAGATGACGGCCTTCAAAAGAAATATGCAATAAATTTGCATCCATCGAATAGGGTGAGCCGCCTTGTTTGTGTTTCATGTCGATCGGTATGCCGGCCTTTTCTGCATAAGCCATCAGTTTTTCGCGCGACAGCAAATCCCATTCGCGCCACGGCGCGATGACCTTGATATTCGGATTCAGTGCGTAAGCGCCCAGTTCGAAGCGCACCTGGTCGTTGCCCTTGCCGGTTGCGCCGTGCGCGATCGCCTGCGCGCCGGTGTTGTTGGCGATTTCGATCAGCCGCTTGGCGATCAGCGGACGCGCGATCGAGGTGCCGAGCAGATATTCGCCTTCATACACGGTGTTGGCGCGAAACATCGGGAACACGAAATCGCGCACGAATTCCTCGCGCATATCGTCGATGAAAATATTTTCCGGCTTGATGCCCATTTTCAGCGCCTTGGCGCGCGCCGGTTCCAGCTCCTCGCCCTGGCCGATGTCGGCGGTGAAGGTGATCACTTCACATTTATAGGTGTCTTGCAGCCACTTCAGGATCACCGAGGTATCGAGACCGCCGGAGTAGGCGAGGACGACTTTTTTGATTTCGCTCATTTCAATTCATCTCATTCGTAGGGTGGATAAGCGTAGCGCATCCACCGTGCCTGCTCGAAAAGGCGGATGCGCTACGCTTATCCACCCTACATGTTTAGTTACCTATTTTCCCCAACAGCAAATATTCCATCAGAGCCTTTTGTACATGCAATCTGTTCTCCGCCTCATCCCACACCACGCTTTGCGGACCGTCCATCACTCCTGCTGAAACTTCCTCGCCGCGATGCGCGGGCAGGCAGTGCATGAACAGCGCGTCTTTTGCGGCAACGCGCATCATGTCTTCATCCACTTGCCAGTCGGCGAAGTCTTTCATGCGTTCTTCATTTTCCGCCTCGAAACCCATGCTGGTCCACACGTCGGTGGTCACCAGATTAGCGCCGCGTGCGGCCTCCATCGGGTCGGCAAATTCCTCGTAGTGATCCTCGCCGAACAACCCGGCGCGTTCCGGCTCGACTTCGTAGCCGGGCGGGGTCGAGACGTGCACATTGAAATCCAGTACCTCCGCCGCTTGCAGCCAGGTGTTGCACACGTTGTTGGAGTCGCCTATCCACGCCACGGTCTTGCCTTTGATAGTCCCGCGTTGCTCGATGTAGGTGTAAATGTCGCCGAGTATCTGGCACGGATGATATTCGTTGCTCAGGCCGTTGATCACCGGCACACGCGAGTTTGCGGCGAAGCGTTCGATGATGGATTGTTCGAAGGTGCGGATCATCACGATGTCGCTCATGCGCGAAATGACCTGCCCGGCATCCTCCACCGGTTCGCCGCGTCCCAATTGCGAATCGCGCGTGTTCAGGTAGATTGCCGAACCGCCCAGCTGCTGCATACCGGCTTCGAAGGACAGGCGCGTGCGCGTGCTGGCCTTTTCGAAGATCATCACCAGGGTGCGGTCGGTTAGCGGCCAATACTGCTGATAGGATTTGAACTTTTGCTTGATGACGCGGGTGCGCTCGAACAGATATTCAAACTCCGCGCGCGTGAAGTCATTGAACTGTAAAAAATGTTTTACCGATGTAGTTTTTTTTATTGACATGAGCTGGGCTGACATGGGTCGTTACCGGTCAGGATTGCAAAAAATCTTTTATCAACGGGCACAGGATATCCAGCAGCTGTTGAGCTTCGTCTTGGGTCATGACCAGCGGTGGCAACAACCGTATCACGCTGTCGGCGGTGACGTTGATCAACAGTCCTTGGGCGAGAGCCAGTTTGACCAGATCGCCGCAAGGCCTGTCGAGTTCGACGCCTATCATCAATCCCTGACCGCGAATTTCCTTGAGGCCGTTTACGCCCTGCAAGGCGGCGGCGAAACCCTGCCGAATGAAACGGCCGAGACTATCGGCGTGCGCCAGCAATTTGTCCTGTTGCAGAATATTCAGCGTGGTCAGGCCTGCCGTGCAAGCCAGCGGATTGCCGCCGAACGTCGAGCCATGATTGCCCGGCTGGAAGATTCCGGCTGCTTTGCCTGCCGTGATGCAGGTACCGATAGGCACACCGGAGCCCAGCCCTTTGGCGAGCGTCATCACGTCCGGCAAGATGCCGGTATGTTGATAGGCAAACCACTTGCCGGTGCGGCCGATACCGCATTGCACTTCGTCCAGCATCAGCAGCCAGTTTTGTTCGTCACAGATCTTCCGCAGTTGTTGCAGATAAGTGATGTCCAGCGTGCGGATGCCACCTTCGCCCTGTATCGGTTCGACGAACACCGCAACCACATTGCTGTTGTGCTGGGCGACTTGACGGATCGCCTCCAGGTCGTTGTAAGGCACGCGCACAAAACCGCTGACCAGCGGCTCAAAACCGGCTTGCACCTTGCGGTTGCCGGTAGCGGACAGGGTCGCCAGCGTGCGCCCGTGGAATGCCTTTTCCATCACGATGATGGCGGGGGCTTCGATGCCTTGTTGATGCCCATACATGCGCGCCAGCTTGATGGCGGCTTCATTCGCTTCGCAGCCGGAATTGCAGAAGAACACTTCCTGCATGCTCGACAGCTGGCACAGCTTGTCGGCGAGCAGTTCCTGTTCACGCACCTGATAGACGTTGGAGCAATGGATCAGCTTGCCGATTTGTTCGCCGAGTGCGGCAGTGAAACGCGGATGCGCGTGCCCCAAAGTATTCACGGCAATCCCCGCCAAGCCATCCAGATAGCGTTTGCCTTCGGTATCCCACAGCCACGCGCCTGCACCGCGCACAAAAGCGACGGGGAGCCGGGCATAAGTGTTCATTACATGTGACATAAAATAATGACGGCGGACCAGCCGCCGTTCAATAAAAATTTAGAAAGCCCCATTAGTGAAACCGGGATGCGTATATTGAGCTAAACAGCCCCACCCACGCAAGAAAAACATCGGGGTTAAACAAACAAGCCGACATTACTGTCGGCTTGTGCAGTGCATCAAAACGGTTGGGCGTTTACGCCATTGCCTTGATGGCCGCAGACAGACGGCTCTTATGGCGAGACGCCTTGTTCTTGTGAATGATTTTCTTGTCAGCAATGCTATCCACCGCGCTCACGGAATCTTTGTACACGGCTTGTGCGGCAGCCTTGTCGCCCGCTTCAATCGCCTTGATGACTTTCTTCACCGCAGTACGCAGTTCAGACCGCAGACTGCTGTTATGGGCATTCTGCTTTATTGCTTGACGGGCACGTTTCCGAGCTTGTGCGCTATTTGCCATGACTACTCCTAATAAATTCGGCCAAGATAAACACTCGGCTAAGACGAACGGGAAAATTTGGTACGACGAAAGGCGCGCATTCTAGTGACTTACGCGTATTTTTGCAAATCTTTTTACCGCCACGAATTGACTCAAGTTAAAAGTTACCCAAGCTAGTCGTCAAAGGGGATCGTTGCCTCAAATTAAAGGTTACCGTAATTTCCAAGGTAATCCGAGATGACAAAGCAAGAGAAACGAGCCTATTTTGAGGCGATCCAAGCGCGCTATCGGCGCGCCGGCAAATCCCGCAAGACAACGATCCTGAACGAGTTCTGTGAGGTATGCGGATACCACCGCAAATACGCATTGCGCTTGCTCAATGCACCGCGCTTTAGGCGCAAGCGCACCGTTCGCAAATCCGGCCCCGCGTCACGCTACAACACACCCGAGTTGCTCACCGCGTTACGCTCGATCTGGATGGCTTCGGATCAGTTATGTAGCAAGCGATTGAAGGAGGCATTGCCACTTTGGCTGCCTCACTATGAGTCGGCGTTCCAAGCGCTGCCAGAGGATGCCCATGCGCTGCTCAAATCGATTTCGGCATCCACCATCGACCGCTTGCTCAGGCCGGTTCGTGCAGAATACAAACGCAAGGGCTTGTCCGGCACCAAGCCGGGCACGCTGTTGAAGAAGCAAATCCCTATTCAGGCGGGTGTTTGGAATGTGACCCAACCGGGCTTCATGGAAGCCGATACGGTGGCACATTGCGGTGACAGTTTGGCAGGTGACTTCGTCTGGAGCCTAACCATGACGGACATCTGTAGCGGATGGACAGAATGCAGGTCAACCTGGAACAAAGGGGCGCACGGCGTGATAAAGCAAATCAAGGCAATTCAGAAGGCATTGCCGTTCACTATCAAGGGCTTTGATAGTGATAACGGCACGGAGTTTTTGAACTGGCATTTGGTGAAATATTTCAGAGATAGCAAACAGCCGATCAAGTTCACCCGATCTCGCCCTTATCAGTCAAACGACAACGCGCATGTGGAGCAAAAGAACTGGTCGTGTGTGCGACAACTATTCGGCTATGACCGCTTCGCTGATCCAAGGCTCGTCAGGCTGATGAATGACTTGTACGCCAATGAGTTCAGCCTGCTGACCAATTTCTTCTACCCAACATTGAAGCTGAAATCCAAATCACGCGTGGGCAGTAGATGGGTCAAAAAATACAGTACGCCAGTCACGCCAGCACAACGATTGATCGACCATCCTGACGTGCCGCAAGCTACCAAGGACAGGCTATCGGCTCAAGCTAAAACACTCAATCCGTTCCAGCTTCAAAAACAGATTCAGCGTAAACTGAAGGCGATTTTTAAACTCGTTCGGTAACTAAAAAACTTCAGGCAAAAACTCCCCCACCAAAGTAACCTTTTAACTTGAGGCAACGCGCGGGTGAGAGCCTCTAGCACTTCGTTTTGCGGGATGACAGGCTGGACACGGCGATGCGAAGCATGTGGGGCGGGTAAGCCTGCTGCTTCGCCCCACCGTGTCGCGCGAGCACCGCAAGGAGCCGCGCATAACCAGCGACTTGCCCGCTTGCGGGCTTAGTCGAATGGCTAGTAGTTCTATCAGCGAACGACGAGACATATCAGATTGATAGACGAGGAGTGAGCGAGCACGCGACGCAGCGATTCGCTCGGAAAACAAATTTATAGAGGTTCTCTTGTGCTAGAATGCGCCCCCTTTTCACAAGCAAGGCTGTATTCATGTCCCGCCAACTCCGTAACATCGCCATCATCGCCCACGTTGACCACGGCAAGACCACCCTGGTGGACAAGCTGCTGAGCCAGGCCGGCTCCTTTACTGCCCATCAACATGTCGCCGAAC
>JAYVKW010000030.1:0-7080 GCA_043768015.1 Gallionella sp. | reverse complement strand
TTTCCAACGGCGGCCTGATACAACTGACCGGAAAACACAGCTCGAATGCGATTCCTTATCAGCTTGCCGGCGGCAAGCTCACCTTGATGGTGGATGGTGAGGAGACGGTTTATTCACGCAAGCGACGGGGAAGATAATAATCGCTTTGCACACCCTTCGAGCAGGTTTCCAGCGCGTCAACATTACCAGGTAAAGCTCTACACCCTGCCAGCGTCAGCGACCTCGGCGCACGCTTGGCTTGGGCGAGAACAAGGCGGGTTGCGCCATGGCTTGATGACGCGCGGCTTCAGACAGGTGCTGTTGCTCGGCGGTCTTTTGCGGTGGGCGCGGTTTGGCGGAAGGTTGTCCATTACGCGGTTGCTGTTCACGCTGTTGTGGATTGCGGGGTTGTGGTTCGCGTTGTTGCGGGTTGCGTGGCTTTTGTTTTTGACCCTGACCATTACGCGCCAGCCCCTCACGCGGCGGCTGATGGCGATTGCCTGCTCCTGCGCTACGTGGCCCGGTATTTCGTCTTTGTCCGTGCGCTTGGCGTGGCGGGCGTGGGGCTTCAGCGGGAAGATGGGTAGGGGGCACAAAACTGTCTACTGCAACTACCGGGATCTCGCGCTTGATCAATCGCTCGATGTCCCTGAGAAACTGTGATTCTTCCTTGTCCACCAGCGAAATCGCCGCGCCGCTGCTGCCCGCGCGCCCGGTGCGGCCGATGCGGTGCACGTAATCTTCCGGCACGTTGGGCAATTCAAAATTCACCACATGCGGCAGCTGGTCGATGTCCAGCCCGCGTGCGGCGATGTCGGTGGCCACCAGCACCGGCATCGTGCCGTCCTTGAACTGTGCCAAAGCCTTGGTGCGTGCCGGCTGGCTTTTGTTGCCGTGTATGGCCGCAGCGGGAATGCCGTCCGCGATCAGTTTTTCGGTCAGCCGGTTCGCGCCGTGCTTGGTGCGGGTGAACACCAGCACTTGCTTCCAGTCATTATGTTTGATCAGATGCGCGAGCAAATGGCTTTTCAGTTTTTGCGGAACCAGATGGACGCTTTGCGTGATCAGTTCCACAGTGGAGTTGCGGCGCGCCACTTCGACATAACCGGGGTTGTGCAGCAGCCCGTCGGAAAGCGTTTTGATCTCGTCGGAAAAGGTCGCCGAGAACAACAGGTTCTGGCGTTGTTTGGGCAGCAGCGCGAGGATTTTTTTGATGTCGCGGATGAAGCCCATGTCCAGCATGCGGTCGGCTTCGTCCAGCACCAGAATTTCGACGCCGGACAGATCCAGGGTTTTTTGCCCGACGTGATCAAGCAGCCGTCCGGGAGTCGCCACGAGAATGTCCACTTGCCCGCGCAACGTTTTCATTTGCGGAGTGATGTTCACGCCGCCGAACATCACCATGGATTTCAGCGGCATATATTTGCCATAGGTCTGCACCGATTCTTCCACCTGCGCGGCGAGTTCGCGCGTCGGGACCAGGATCAAGCAGCGCGGACGACCGGAGCGAGGATTTGTGGCGGGCTTTGCGGAGAGCAGCTGCAGGATCGGCAGCGTAAAACCAGCGGTCTTGCCCGTGCCGGTTTGCGCGCCAGCGAGAAGGTCTCCACCGGCCAATACCAGCGGGATCGCCTGGGCTTGAACCGGGGTGGGTGTCGTGTAGCCCGCATCGGCAATCGCGCGCATCAGGGGTGGTGCCAGATTCAAACTGGCGAAAGTGATTTCATTGTGTGACAAAATAAGGCTCCTAAGACAGCCTGCCGCTCACAAGAGCCGCACCAATCGAGGCGGACGAATAAGTTGATCGAAGAGATCGGGAGTGAATCAAGAGACCGCTACGCTGATTGGTTGGGCGCAGGGCGACGGCATTATACCTGTTATGAGGGTGTCAAAGGAACACAAGAGTGGGTGGTAATACTGAGCGGATGGTTTTATTTAACATCCTTGGCGCGTCTGAACCCCAGGTCTATCAATGCGCTATCAGGGGGTAGATGGGCACGCTTAGCTGAGCGGAACATCAGGCTGAGCGCATCATAATGGCCGGAGCTGGTTATTCCGCCACGGGTCACCCGCTGGGTTTTGCCGTAATACTGGTTGTCAGATGGCGGGGCGCCCGGATAGGCATCATACCAATCGGCCACCCATTCGGAGACGTTGGCAGCCATGTCATAAACGCCATAAATGGACTTGTCACCGGGATAAGATCCTCCAGATGAATAGGGTGCTTCCGGATTTTCAGACATAGTATTTATTTTTTTCGGATCCCAGTCATTGCCCCAGGGGAACTCGAAACCATCCGGGCCACGCGCAGCTTTTTCCCATTCCGCTTCGGTCGGCAAGCGTTTACCAGTCCAGCGGCAATATTCGTCGGCGTCGGCCCAAGTCACGGTCGTTACGGGGAGTTTGTCGCGTTCAGCCTGGATTTTCATCAGCTCGGCAAGCAGCGCCTTCTGAGTTAGGGTGTCCACATCCATGTCCAGCTTGAATCGCTCAGATGCTACCTGGCGCAAATACGCCAAAGGCAATGAAGACAAAAATTTGCCCTTCAAGTTATAGCCATTATCCTGCCACATCGCAGGCGCGCCGTGACGGGCCGCAATCGTGAAATTGCGGTATTGGGCATTGCTGACTTCATATTTGTCCATCAGGAAAGCGGGGAGATCAACCTTGTGTGCGGGATGTTCATCGACGTACAACTTGTCATTAAACCCGTAGGGATTGAGCGCATTTGCTCCGCGCCACTTTGTGTCGTCTTCAACTTTGTCGCTCCCCATGGTGAACTCACCCGCCGGGATCAGCGCCATGCCTTTAGCGATGTGTTTGCCGACAGCCTGATTTTCCGCGGAACAGGCGATACCGCCCGTCACTGCCAAACAAACGATACCTGCCAGCAACTGCTTAACCGGCATCTTTAGCACAACGGAATCCCACGTCGATCAATGCCGAATAGGGTCGCAGATGGGTGCGCTTGGCGGCGCGGAACACCATGCTGAGTGCGTCATAATGACCGGAACTTGTCATTCCGCCGCGAACAACGCGTTGTTTCTTGCCAAAGAATTTATTGTTGTCGGACTCGGGAGCGCCGGGATAGGTGTCGTACCAATCCCCTACCCACTCCGTTACGTTGGCCGCCATATCGTAAACACCATAGCCGGACTTGTCGCCGGGATAGGAGCCCACGGGTGAATAGGGGGCATCGGGATTTTCAGACATGGTGTTTATCATTTTCGGATCCCAGTTGTTGCCCCACGGATACTCGAATCCCTGCGGGCCGCGCGCAGCTTTTTCCCATTCCGCTTCGGTCGGCAAACGTTTGCCCGCCCAATGGCAATACGCGTCGGCATCGGGCCAGGTCACGGTGGTTACGGGGAGTGTATTGCGAGAAACCTGGATCTTATCCATCTCGGCCAGCAATTCCTGTTGAGACATGTTAGGCACATCCATGTCAAGCCGGAATCTGTCGGTTGCGATCTGGCGCAAATGGTCCAATGGCAAAGAAGCCAATTGTTCTTTGCTTATACTGTACCCAATATTTGGCCAGTTGTAGGGGACACTATGTTGGGTTGCTTTGACGAAATCGAGATACTGTTCATTGGTGACTTCGTATTTGTCCAAATAGTAAGCGTAAAGGTTTACCTTATGTGCAGGGTGTTCATCGACATATAATTTATCCTTGAACCCGTAAGGATTAAGCGCATTGGCCTCGCGCCACATGGCCTCATTCGCCTCTTTGTTGCTGCCCATGGTGAATTCGCCGGCCGGGATCAGCACCATGCCATAGTCCACATGTTTGACTGGGCTTTCGGGTTTAACAGCCGCCTTTTCCTGGGGAGACGGGCTCGCGCAACCCGCCAATGCAACGCAAAAAATACCACCCAACAAATGTTTATTTATCATCTTTAGCGCACCGGAAACCAAAACTGGAATTTTTGACACTTTGTTTGAAATAGCTGCGGTTGAACACCGGTGCCGAAACGCCGCATTGGTAATAAGAACAATCCCACCACGAGCCGCCCTTTAACACTTTATACATCTCACCATAATTCTCGCTCGGCCACTTGTTTCCCGGGTACTGCGTGTACCAGGAATCGGTCCATTCCCACGCGTTTCCGGACATGTCGTATAAACCATACGGGCTTTTGCCTCCTTCAAAAGAACCCGCCGGGGTGGTGTCACCCTCCATGTGTAGGGATTTCCAGCGTACCGGGGAATTGAGTTTGTTCACATCGAAGGTATCCCCCCACGGGTAATCTCTATCATCAGAGCCGCGTGCCGCCTTTTCCCATTCGATATCGGTCGGCAAGCGCTTGCCAGCCCACTCGCAATAATCATGGGCGTCGAACCATGAGACATAGACCACGGGATGATCGACCTTGCCTTCCGGATAAGTGCGGTTGCGGAATAAAGCGGGCGACTTGCGGTTGGTGGCGGCTATGAATTGCTTGTATTGCAGATTGGTGACTTCGTACTTGTCTATCAGGTACGCCTTGGTCTCGGCTATGTATTGCGGGCCTTCATCGGGCAGGCGATGATCGGAGCCGCGGGTAAATTTCCCTGCCGGGATGAGCGCCATCGGGTTCGGTTCCTTGCCGATACGGGTTTCGTTGTAATACCAGGGCACACTCATGCCCGCAGTAGCTTCGGGCGGTGGCGCAATCGTCAGTTTATCTGCATAAGGATCGACGAATTTCTTCTCATCGACTTTTACAACAGGGTCGCTGTCGCCGGACGAATGGCATTCCTTGCAGTCGTTGGCCTTGCTGGCATTAAAGGCATCCACTCGGCTTTTCTCATGGCAAGATTCACAGGACTGGGTTGCCTGGATAGCGTGCTGGTAAACGGTTAAGCCCGCATTATCCACGGCCGCCGCACTCGCGCCGAATCCAAAAAAAGAAAAAAACAAAACGAGATAGTTGAAGCGTAATGACAGCATCGGATGAGACCATTAAGAAGTTTAACCACGGCGCATTTTCCCATGATACAGGCTGCGATTCAAGGCATCTGTATGTGGCATTAGTCTTAGGCTGCGCTGCCGCGCTTTGCTCGGGTATAATGCGCGCCTTGCAAATTACCCGTAGGAAGACGTTATGCCTATTTATGCCTATAGTTGTTCCAGTTGCGGTTTGCAAAAAGACGTGATGCAGAAAATGAGCGATGCGCCGCTCAGCGCTTGCCCGAAATGCGGCAAGGAGACCTTTGCCAAACAATTGACCGCTGCCGGTTTTCAGTTGAAGGGCAGCGGCTATTACGTTACCGATTTCAAGGGCGGCCCCAAGAAGCCGGATGCCAAGGAAACCAAGCAAGAAGGCAAGCCGGATGCCAAACCTGATGCAGCCCCTGCGCCTGTGCCTGCCGCCAGTACCGCGCCTACTGCTGTGACGAGTGGCACTGCTTAACCGATGAAAAAATATTTCATTACCGGCCTGCTGGTCTGGGTTCCATTCGGCATCACCTTGTGGGTGTTGAATCTGACCATAGGCACGATGGATAAGACCTTGCTGTTGTTGCCGTCAGCATGGCATCCAGACAAGTTACTCGGTATTCATATCCCCGGCTGGGGCATCATCCTGACGTTGCTGATTGTCGGCCTGACCGGCATGCTGGTGCGCAACGTGCTCGGTCAACAATTGTTGCATCTCTGGGAAGTGGTGTTGCAGCATATCCCCTTCGTGAGCAGTATTTACAAGGGTGTCAAACAGGTCAGCGATACCTTGTTGTCAGGTAACGGTAATTCCTTTCGTAAGGTGTTGCTGGTGCGCTATCCTCATCCTGACGCATGGTCGCTGGCTTTTCAGACCAGCGTTCCGGGCGAGGTGAGCAGGCTGTTCGATGACGAATATGTTGCGGTGTTCATTCCCACTACGCCGAGTCCGGTGAACGGCTTTTATTTCTTTGTGCGCAAAGCCGACACCATAGAGCTGGATATGACCGTGGACGTGGCATTGCGCTCCATCGTTTCAATGGGTGTGGCGGCTATGCCTGAAGCAGCGGTTGCACAAACCCACAAGCAAAACTAAATCCGCCCTTTTCCAGAAACTGAATTATTAAAAACTGAACCATGCGAACTCATTATTGCGGACTGCTCAACACCGACCAACTCGACCAAACCGTCAGCTTGTGCGGCTGGGCGCATCGCCGCCGCGACCACGGCGGAGTGATTTTCATCGACCTGCGCGACCGCGAAGGCTTGGCGCAGGTGGTATGTAATCCAGAGCAACAGGCGATGTTCAAAATCGCCGAGTCGGTGCGCAACGAATTTGTGCTGCGCGTCACCGGCAAGGTACGCCGCCGTCCCGAAGGCGCGACCAATGCCAACATCACCAGCGGCGAAATCGAAATTTTGTGCCACGAGATCGAAGTGCTGAATGCTGCACTGACCCCGCCGTTTCAACTGGACGACGAGAATCTATCCGAGACGGTGCGCCTGACGCATCGCGTGATCGACCTGCGCCGTCCGCAGATGCAGAAGAACATGATGCTGCGCTACAAGGTGGCGATGGCGTTTCGCCGTTTTCTCGACAGCCGCGGTTTCATCGACATCGAAACGCCGATGCTGACCAAATCCACGCCGGAAGGCGCGCGCGACTATCTGGTGCCGTCGCGCGTGCATCCGGGCGAATTCTTCGCGCTGCCGCAATCGCCGCAGTTGTTCAAGCAATTGCTGATGGTGGCGGGCTTCGATCGCTATTACCAAATTACCAAGTGCTTTCGCGATGAGGATTTGCGCGCCGACCGCCAGCCGGAATTCACCCAGGTGGATATCGAAACTTCGTTCCTGAACGAGACGCAAATTACCGCGCTGATGGAAGAAATGATACGCACTGTGTTCAAGGAAGCGCTGAATGAGGAACTGCCCAATCCGTTTCCGCGCATGACCCATGCGGAGGCAATGGCGCGCTACGGTTCGGACAAGCCGGATCTGCGCGTAACGCTGGAGTTGACCGAAGTCACCGATGCGGTGAAGGATGTCGCGTTCAAGGTGTTCGCCGCTGTGGCCAATTCTGAAAATGGCCGCGTGGCCGCGTTGCGCGTGCCGGGCGGTGGTGCGTTCTCGCGCGGCGAGATCGACGACTATACCAAGTTCGTCGGTATCTACGGCGC
>JAYVKW010000029.1:0-8279 GCA_043768015.1 Gallionella sp. | reverse complement strand
CACCGGCACCCTCAAATGGACCGACAAAGCCAAGATCGGCTACTACGCACAGGATCACACCGCCGATTTTGCCAAAGACGAAAGCATGACCGACTGGATGACCTATTGGCGCGGGCCAAACGATGACGATCAAACCGTGCGCGCCACGCTGGGTCGTTTGCTGTTTTCCGGCGACGATGCCAAGAAGCGCGTGAAAGTGCTGTCCGGCGGCGAAAAAGGTCGCATGTTATTCGGCAAGCTGATGCTGCAAAAGAATAACGTGCTGCTGATGGACGAGCCGACCAATCACATGGATATGGAGTCCATCGAGTCGCTCAATACCGCACTGTTGGAATACAAGGGCACGCTGCTGTTCGTCAGCCACGACCGCGAGTTCGTTTCCTCGCTCGCGACGCGCATCATCGAGATCACCGCCAAGGGTATTTCCGATTACCATGGGACGTATGAAGAGTATCTGCGTGATCAAGGGATGGCGCTGTGAAAACCTAAGCATCCGTTCGCCCTGATAACCAGCGACTTGGCTGTCGTCTTTTGACGGCCAAGTCGAATGGCTAGTAGTTACATCAGGTACCGAAGGGGCGAACGAAAAACACTCGCCGCGAACGGTACTTATGCAGAGCTTTCCTAATCCTAAATCCGGCAGTGATAGCCTTGCAGGAGCAGAAAGGTAACTTATGAAAAATCTTTTACTCGCAGTATTTCTTTACGCTGTCATGTCACCAGCTTTTGGCGAGTCGCCGGTTGCCGCGCCAACAAGTACAGAGTCCGCCGTCGTCTATTGGGACTCGGCAGAAGGCAAGGCACTGCGCGCCCGCATGCCTGCCGATGCCGATTACTGGCAGCTTGCGCCGAACTTCGCCGCGCAGATCACCCAGTCTTATTGTTCCGTGGCCAGCGCTGTCACCGTGCTCAACGCGATGCCGATAGCGAAGCCCGTCGACCCAGCCTATGCGCCCTACGCCTACTTCACCCAGAGCAACTTTTTCACCCCCGAGGTCGTAAAAGTCATCAGCCCGCAGACTGTGCTCGCGGTGGGCATGACGCGGGAGCAGATGGCCGAAACGCTGTCTCGCCAGGGTGTCAAGGCAATCTCCATTGCGGGCGATGCCCTCAGCGCGGAGGGTCTGCGTACCTTGCTGAAGAAAGCGCTGGGCGATGACGGGCAGTTCGTGCTGGCCAATTATTTTCGCGCGAACCTGGGGCAGGCCGGGGGAGGACACTGGTCGGCATTGGCGGCCTATGATGCGCAGTCCGACAGCGTGCTGATACTCGATGTGGCCAAATACAAATATCCCCCGGCGTGGGTCAACATCAGCCTGCTGCACCAGGCGATTGCCACGATAGACACGACCAGCAATAAAGCGCGTGGGTTGGTTCTTGTGTCGAAATGAAAATGATCAATAGGGCCAAAATGAGCTAATCCATTTGGTTGAAATGTAATGCGAAACTGACCTTTTAATTGATCAATATTCTTCACAGGTTTTTAGAGGGCGCAATTCCTAACGATAAAAATCCCTTGCAAATAGATATAAAATAATGCTATTGTTCCACTTGACCCCCGGGTCAAACTATAAAGAGATAACAGATAAAGAGACGTTTGAAAGTTACAAAGACGAAGGTTCGTTTGTGCAGTACACAGATAGGCTGATAGTTTAGGCCATAAAAAACAAAGAGCTTTTGCCCTTGTTAAGGGACACAAGAACAACCCCCGAGAGGGGGTTGTTCACATTCGCAGTTACAGATAAAGTTTTATACAAATAGGAGAGTTACATGAAAGCATATGACAGCTTGTTCAAGCTATACAAAGATCAGCCTCTTGATAAAGTATTCGCGCATTTCTACCCCATCAAAAATAACAATTCATCATCCCCTCCGGATTTTGATGGTCCATTTAAATCTATCGCTGAGAAAACCATTGACGGATATGATTCTTGGGAATTTCAGCAACCCAGATTTAAAGCAAAATATTCACATATTGCTGTACCAAAACTAAAAAATTACCTGAACTATACATTTGTTCGCCTTGTTGAGCTTGAGCAGCGTACAACCGGATATTTCTTGTTTGATAAAGACCAAGAGTGGGTTTGTTTTAATACTGGATTGCATAATGCCTTTGGTGCTGACCTATTGGCTGTATTCCAAAAATACAAGCCATACACTAATTCTACCCAAGAGATTAGGCCGGATTGGGTTTATAAAGGATGCTACGCACCGAACGATCATCAATATCGTGCAATATTTAGTACAAAAGTTCCAGATATTGCGTGGTATTCAAATGACAGCAGTGACTATGTATTTAATACATCTTATAGTCTTGATAAAGATGCATTTGATCATCTTTTTGAGCGTGCCAAAGAAAGAGCGGGTTTGCCAAACGCAACCGATGAAGTTGTAAGGAATTATTTGCGTGGGACAATTGAAAATTTAGTCCCAAAAATTCGCCGAAATTACAAAATTGCAATCCCTGTTTATTTTGTGGATGAAAAACGAATGCAATTATTGCTTCCATTCGGGTCTGCGAGCAGTTCAAGCGAAACATCCTGTTTTCTGGTGGAGCGTGATGACATTAATAAAACATATCATTTAAAAACAATATTTGATCTTGATCAAGCATATTTTTCTGCGAGATTGATTACACGGCCAGATAAAGAATGGTTAAATCCATAATAAAAATCCCGCTTCGGCGGGTTCTTTATTTGATAACACGAACACGAAAAATTTATTTATTATCAAACTAAGACACTACCGACAGATGCGGTCACGCGCGCCGCGCAACTAGACGGCGTATCTCCGGCACACATGAACCGCAACCCGTTCCTGCTTTCAGGCAGATGCCAACTGCTTCGACACTATCCAGTCCCTGCTGCCGTATCGCATTCAAAATGGTTTTTTCGCCGACGCTGAAACAGGCGCACACGATACGTCCGGTATTGGCCGTCGCCCCTTTGGGTGGTCGCGCGGTCAGTAATCCGGCCAAGTCTGCCGGGTCGATCACGGTCTGGCTGAACAGGCTGGCCAGCCATTCGCGTTCCGGCAAACGCTGATCGGGTGCGATGAAGAACACGGCTTCCAGTCGGCCGTTTTGCAGGCAGGCGGCGCGGTAGCGGCCCATCGCGGCATCGCGGTATTCGATCCACTCTGCGGCAGTGCTATTTCTTTCATGCGAGCCGGCACCCTCCGATGCGGTTCGCACCCAATTACGCCAGTCATCCGGCAACACATCACCGGCAATCTCATGCCGCCAATATCCGGCACCCAGGGTGCAGGCGCAATAGTCAGCTTCCGGTAATGCAAGGCGATCGCGGCTCAATACGAAACCTTGCCAAGCCGGACGATAAGGCTCGACACGCACCGCGCTGTGTTTGAATTCCGGTTGGCCGGAAATCGGGTCGGTGATCGGCGCGACCAGCGCGTCCGCCCGTGCCGATTTGGCAAAGGCATCGTTCCAGTGCATAGGCACGAACACCGAGCCGATGCGTTGCTCGTCGCTGACTTGCACCCTTGCCAGCATGGAGCCGTGACGGCTGCTCAGGCGCGCCAGCCCGCCGTCCTGCAGCTGATGATGTTGCGCATCGCGCGCATACATCTGCACGTAAGGCTCGCACGAATGCGCATTCAGGCGTGGCACTTTGCCGGTACGCGTCATGGTGTGCCATTGATCGCGGATGCGGCCGGTATTCAGCACTAGCGGAAAATCGGCATCCGTTGCCACAGCGGGCAGCCGCGGCGTAACGGCGATCATGCGCGCCTTGCCGCTGGGTGTATAAAACTTTCCGTCGGTGAACAGGCGCTGCGTACCTGGTGGTGTTTGACTGTTGACCGGCCATTGCACCGGCTGTAATGCGTCGTATTCTGCATCATCCAATTCAGCCAAGGCACTGATGTCGAAAGCCCGCTTGGCGGAATTCTCAGAACCGGCCCCATTTTCAAAACCGGATAGCCGCGCATGTTCACGAAATATCTGCGCGGGTTGTGTATAGGGAAACGCCTCGGCAAAGCCCATGTGCTGCGCCACCTGAGTGATGATCCACCAGTCCGGCTTGGCCTCGCCCGCCGCAGGCAGGAACGCGCGCTGCCGCGAAATGCGTCGCTCGGAATTGGTCACCGTGCCGTCCTTCTCACCCCAACCTGAAGCAGGCAACAAGATGTCGGCGCAGGCCGTGGTGTCGGTATGCTGCACGCAATCGGATACCACCACCAGTTCGCAAGCTTGCAAAGCGGCACGTACTTTATCTGCGTCCGGCATGCTGACCACCGGATTGGTGCCCATGATCCACACCGCTTTAATTTTTTTCTCGGCGATGGCCTGGAACATGTCCACGGCTTTCAAGCCGGGTGCTTGTGCAATATTTGGCGCATTCCAGAAACGCTGCACCAGGTCAACATTGGCAGCATCAGAAAAATCCATGTGCGCTGCCAGTTGATTGGCCAGTCCGCCGACTTCGCGCCCGCCCATCGCATTCGGCTGTCCGGTCACCGAAAAAGGCCCCATGCCGGGGCGGCCGATGCGTCCGGTGGCCAGATACACGTTGATGATCGCATTGGCCTTGTCCACGCCGCTGGATGATTGGTTGATGCCTTGCGAGAAGATTGTCACGGTGCGTTCAGTGCGCGCGAACAGGCGGAAAAATTCGCTGATCTGTGTTTCGGCCACGCCGCACACCTGGGCGACCTTGGGTATCGAGCCGACCGGGCGCGCTGCTTCGAAGGCACTGGCAAAACCTTCCACATGCGCTTCGACATAAGCGAGATCGAGCGCGTCCTCGCGGCGCAGATGATGCAGCAGGCCGTTGAACAGATAGGCATCCGCTCCGGGCGAAAGCGCCAGATGCAGATCGGCGATATCGCAAGTGGCGGTGCGTCTTGGGTCGATCACCACCACCTGCATTTCGGGGCGCGCCTTCTTCGCCGCCGCGAGGCGCTGGTAAAGCACCGGATGCGCCCAGGCATTGTTGGAGCCGACGATGACGACCAGGTCTGCCGCCTCGATGTCTTCGTAGCACACCGGTACCGCATCCGCACCGAACGCGCGCTTGTGCGCAGCCACCGCCGTGGCCATACACAGGCGCGAGTTGGTATCAATATTCGCGCTGCCGATAAATCCCTTCATCAGCTTGTTGGCGACGTAATAATCCTCGGTCAGGAGTTGCCCGGAGACATAGAACGCCACTGCATCCGGCCCATGCTCAGCGATGATTTTTTTGAAGCCATTGGCAACGTGAGCCAGCGCGTCGTCCCATGAGGCGCGCTGGCCATCGACGATGGGGTGCAGTAACCGGCCTTCATGATCAAGTGTATCGGCAAGTGCCAAGCCTTTGGAGCACAATTTTCCAAAATTGGCCGGATGCAGTTGATCGCCAGATAGTTTCACGCCTTCGGCCCCAACACTCACCGCGACTCCGCAACCGACCCCGCAATAAGGACAGGTAGTACGGATGGCGGCTGAATCGCTCATGTCTGACATGTTCAGGTCTTTAACCCCAGCAACACCATGTTGTCTTCGACCTTTACCTCATGCCTATGCGCGCAGCCAACATCCGGAGAGACTGCATTTCCCGTTTCCAGATCAATCATCCAATTGTGCAATGGACAGGTAACGCGCTTGCCATGCACGATGCCCTGCGACAACGGCCCGCCTTTGTGCGGGCAACGGTTGTTCAGCGCGAACAACTGATCGTCCACGCTGCGAAACAGCGCGATCTCTCCCTTGGCTGTGTTGACCACCCGCGAGCCCTGACGCGGAATGTCTTCCAGTTTGCCGACTTGAATCCAGTTCATTGCGCTTTCCTCATTTTTCGTATCGTAGGGGCGTATGGCAATACGCCCTTTGTGAATGAGCAGTAGGCGTATGCCACGCCCCTACGCAATCGTCGCCAATGCGGCGTACTCATGTGCATCCTTACCCTCGGCGCGTTCTTTCCACGGATCATCCTGACTATACTGTTGCGACTCCAGAAAACGCGCATACAACTCGGTGCGCCCCGGCGCATCTTCGACGATGCGCTGTTTGATGTAAGCCAAGCCGACGCGTTCTATCCACGGGGCGGTGCGTTCCAGGTAATGCGCTTCTTCGCGGTATACTTGCATGAACGCGCCGCAGTATTCCAGCACCTCGGCTTCTGTCTCGACCTTGCACAGGAAATCCGTCACACGAACTTTCATTCCACCGTTGCCGCCCACATGCAGCTCGTATCCCGAATCCACGCATACCACGCCGAAGTCCTTGATGGTGGCTTCGGCGCAATTACGCGGACAACCGGAAACCGCGATCTTGAATTTGTGCGGCGTCCAGGAACCCCAGGTCATTTTTTCTACCTTGATGCCCAGTGCTGTGGAATCCTGTGTGCCAAAACGGCACCACTCCGAACCCACGCAGGTCTTCACGGTGCGTAATGCCTTGCCATAGGCATGACCGGAAACAAAGCCTGCCTCGACCAGGTCGCCCCACATCTTGGGCAGATTTTCTTTGGTTACACCGAGCAAATCGATACGCTGCCCGCCAGTAATATGGACGGCAGGGACTTCATATTTTTCGGCAATATCGGCAATCGAGCGTAATTCTGCCGGTGAAGTCATGCCGCCCCAGATACGCGGGATCACCGAGTAGGTGCCGTCTTTTTGAATGTTGGCATGCACCCGTTCATTGATGAAACGCGAGCGGCTGTCGTCCTGGTATTCGCCCGGCCAAGCGGACAACAAGTAGTAATTCAGTGCCGGGCGGCAGACGTGGCAACCATCCGGTTTTTTCCATTCCAGCTGGCGCATCAGTTCCGGTATGGTTTTCAGGCTGAGCTTGGCGATGGCATCGCGAACTTCTGCATGGCTCAACTCGGTGCACGCACACAGCGCCTTCTTGCTCGGCTTGGCCGAGTAATCGCCCAGCGTGTTTGCCAGCAATGCCTCGACCAGTCCGGTGCACGATCCGCATGAGCTGGAGGCTTTGGTATGCGCGCGCACCTCTTCCAGCGTGAACAGTTTTTTGTCCAGAATGGTTTTGATTATCGTGCCTTTGCATATGCCGTTGCAGCCGCAGATCTCGGCTGTATCCGGCAGGCTCGCGACATTTGAAGCGCCACCACGACCCGAGTCGCCGATATGCATCTGGCCGAACAGGATGTGCTCACGCATCTCCGACACGTCGGTGCCGTCGCGCATCATCTGGAAATACCACGGGCCGTCCAGCGTGTCACCATACATCACCGCACCGCGCAATTTGTTGTCGCGCAACACCAGTTTTTTATACACGCCGCGCGCCGAGTCTTGCAACAGCAATTCTTCATCGTCCGGCCCGGGATTGAAATCGCCTGCCGAAAATAAATCGATGCCGGTCACTTTTAATTTGGTGGAAACTGACGAGCCCTCGTAACGCATCCGCCCATATTCAGCCAGATGGTTGGCCGCTACTTTGGCCTGCTCGAACAACGGCGCGACCAGCCCATAAACTTGGCCGCGATGCTGCACGCATTCGCCCACCGAATAGATCTTTGGATCGAAGGTCTGCATCGTGTCGTTCACGACGATACCGCGATCGCAATGAATGCCGGCGGATTTGGCCAATGCGATGTTGGGGCGGATACCCGCCGCCATGATCAGCAGATCGGCAGGAATTTCTTCACCGCCCTTGAAACGCAAACCGGTCACTTTGTCGTCGCCCAATATCGCTTCGGTCTGGCGCGACAGATAAAATTTCAGTCCGCGTTTTTCCAGCGCGTTCTTCAGCAGGCCACCGCCGACCTGATCCAATTGGCGCTCCATCGGCCAGTCGCACAGATGCACCACCGATACTTCCATCCCCTGCAGCGATAGGCCATTTGCCGCTTCCAACCCGAGCAGTCCGCCGCCGATCACCACCGCGCGCTTGCAAGTTTTGGAGGCAGCCAACATTTTCTCAACATCGTCTATGCTGCGGTATGCCAGCACGCCGGGCAAATTTATTCCGGGTATCGGCAACATGATGGGATTGGAACCGGTGGCGATGAGCAGCCGATCATAGGGAACGACCAACCCATCTTCGCTCTCCACCACACAGTGCAGGCGGTCTATCTTGCTGACCAGCTTGCCGGTATGTAGCGTGATGTTGTTTTCCTTGTACCAGCTCCAGTCGTTGAGCACGGTATCCTCGAATTTCATCTCCCCGGACAGCACCGGCGACAGCAGGATGCGGTTGTAATTGGGCTGCGGCTCGGCACCGAACACCGTGATCTCGAATTCGTCCGACGACATCTTGAGCAATTCCTCTATGGTGCGCATCCCGGCCATGCCGTTGCCGATCACGACCA
>JAYVKW010000028.1:0-9117 GCA_043768015.1 Gallionella sp. | reverse complement strand
GGCCAGGCGTTCATGAAGTCCTGCTTGGTCGGCCACAGGCCCTTGACATCCTTGGTGAAGACTTCGCGGTGCTCGGCCGGCTGGCCCAGGTTGGTGATGATCTCGCCGAAGCCGAACACGCCCATCGCGATGGCCACGAAGCCGATGCCATCGGTCAGCTCGGGGATGTCGAAACTGTAGCGAGGCACACCCGAGATGACGTCGGTATTGATCTGTCCCAGCAGCAGGCCGAGCAGGATCATCGCGATGGCCTTGATCAGCGAGCCCGAGGCCAGCACCACCGCGCCGATCAGGCCCAGCACCATCAACGAGAAGTACTCCGCCGGGCCGAACTTGAAGGCCAGCTCGGTGAGTGGCGGCGCGAAGGCGGCGATCACGATCGTGCCCACGCAACCGGCGAAGAAGGAGCCCAGGCCGGCGGCGGCCAGGGCCGCGCCGGCACGACCCTGGCGGGCCATCTGGTAGCCGTCGATGGCGGTCACCACTGAGCTCGACTCGCCCGGCACGTTGATCAGGATGGCGGTCGTCGAGCCGCCGTACTGCGCGCCGTAGTAGATGCCGGCCAGCATGATCAGCGCCGGCGTCGCGTCCAGGGCGTAGATGCTGGGCAGCAGCATCGCGATCGTGGCCACCGGGCCGAGGCCGGGCAGCACGCCGATCAGGGTGCCGAGCACCGCACCGCCGAAGGCATAGGCCAGGTTGATGCCGGTGAAGGCGACACCGAAGCCAAGCATGAGGTTGTTGAGTAATTCCATCGTCTTCTCCTCAGCCGCCCAGGAACGCAGGCCAAAGCGGAATCGTCAGCTTCAAGCCCCAGATGAAGATGACCCAACTGCCCGCAGTCAGGATCACCGAGTTGATCAGCGCGTCTTTCCAATGGAATTCATCGCCGGCCAGCGCCGCCACCACCACCAGGATGGGCAGCGCGATCACCATGCCCACGTGCGGCAGGGTCCAGCCGAAAATCGCGACCGTGGCCGTGATCATGATCAGCGGCTTCCAGGCCCAGGGCCCGATGCGCTCACCATCGTCGGTCTCGATCGTCAGTGACTCGAACAGCAGCAACGCGCCCAGCAGCGCCATCAGCACCGCCAGGCCGAAGGGGAAGTAGGCCGGCCCGGGACGCGCCGAAGAGCCGAAGTTGTAGCTGGTGGCGCCCCACGCGAAGGCGATGCCGATGGCGATGAACATCAGCCCCGACCAGAAATCTTTTTGGCTCTTGACTTTCATGTGTGCTCTCCGCCAGCGTTGCAGGTGCGGGGCATTCTAGGCAGTCCCCCAGCCGCGCCGGCTGTGGTTTCCACGTAAGGTCAAGCCGTCAGCGTGCGCTGGTGACCTGCCATGCCGGCGTGGTGCGCAGCACTTCTTCGAGCGTGGTCAGGCCCTCGGCGACCTTCATCACACCGGCCGCGCGCAGCGGGTGCATGCCATCGGCCACGGCCTGGCGGCGCAGGGCGTCTTCGTCGAACACCGGGTGGATGTGGGCCCGCGCGGCCTCGGTCATGGTCATCATCTCGTACAGGCCGGCGCGGCCGCGGTAGCCGGTCATGCGGCATTCGAGGCAGCCGACGGGCTTGTACACGCGCGGCGCGCCTTTCAACTTCCACGGCGCCACGGCGGCATCGAGCGTGCCGGCTACGGCGCCTTCGTCGCGCTGCTTGCAGGCCGGGCACAGCGTGCGCGCCAGGCGTTGCGCCAGCACGCCGATCACCGTGGCCGAGATCAAGTACGGCGGCACGCCCAGGTCGGCGAGCCGGGTGATCGCTGCCGCGGCATCGTTGGTGTGCAGGGTGCTGAACACCAGGTGGCCGGTGAGCGCGGCCTGGATCGCCATTTCAGCGGTGGCCAGATCGCGGATTTCGCCGACCATGATGATGTCCGGGTCCTGCCGCATCAGCGCGCGCACGCCCGCGGCGAAGGTGAGGTCGATCTCGGTCTGCACCTGCATCTGGTTCACGCGCGGATCGATCATCTCGATCGGGTCTTCGATGGTGCAGACGTTGACCTCGGGTGTGGCCAGATGTTTGAGCGTTGAATACAACGTGGTGGTCTTGCCCGAGCCGGTCGGGCCGGTGACCAGAATGATGCCGTTCGGCTGCGATGTCATCTTATCCCAGCGGACGCGATCCTCGTCGGAAAAACCAAGTTCGGCAAAATCGCGCACCAGCACTTCCGGATCGAAAATACGCATCACCAGTTTTTCTCCGAAGGCCGTGGGAAGCGTCGACAAGCGTAACTCCACTTCCTGGCCATCGGCGGTACGCGTCTTGACACGGCCATCCTGGGGGCGGCGTTTTTCGATGACATCCATACGTCCCAGCAGTTTGATGCGGCTGGTCATGGCGGTCATCACCGACATCGGGATCTGATATACCTGATGCAACACGCCATCAATGCGAAAGCGCACTAGCCCGAGGTTGCGTCTCGGCTCGATATGGATGTCCGAAGCGCGCTGCTCGAAAGCGTACTGCCACAACCAGTCGACGATCGTGACAATGTGCTGGTCGTTGGCATCGAACTGTTGTTTGGTCTTGCCCAACTCCACCAATTGCTCGAATGAGGCTAGCCCGGATTTTTCCTGGCGTTTGGTCTGCGCCGCATTCTTTACCGAGCGTGCCAGATTGTAGAATTCGACCAGATAGCGGCTGATGTCTTCCGGTGTGGCGACGACGCGGCGGATGTCCTTGCGCAGGGTGTGCTTGAGAACTTTTTCCCAGTCACGCAAGAAGGGTTCGGAAGTGGCGATGACCACCTCGTTCTGTGTCACCTGCACCGGCAGGATGCCGAAGCGCGTGGCATAGTCGTGGGACATGATGTCAGTGACGATGGAAAAATCGATCTTCAGCGGATCGATGTGGAAATACTCGAGGCCGACGCGGCCCGCAAGCCATTCAGTCAGCACATCCTGATTCAGTGCTTTGTTCGGAGGAAGCAGCGATTTCCAGTTTTGTCCGGCAATGGCTATGAGCGGATGAACGTTCTGGCGCTGACCGCGACGCTCATCAATCATCGCATCGGCAGTAGCCCCGCTGACTAGCTCATCGGCAACCAGCATACCCAGGAGTTCCGGCAATGTCAGTTTGTGCTCATGCGTGCTCATCTGCTCCATATGTGATTACCTGATAGGTTCGCCAGACTATACTGATATCGCGCTACTTGCTCAATGGGTATGACATCGCTGCTGCAATTACACCATAGCGCGCGAGCTTGCCGATCGCCATGAACAGTACGGCTTGCCACGGGTTCAAGCGCAGCCAGCCGGCAGCAAGGCACAGTGCATCACCGATCAGCGGTACCCAGGCGAGCAGCAGTGCAGGTGTGCCGTAGTGGCGCAGCTTGTGGACGTGTTTGAGTTGCTGGGTCTGTGGCAACAGCCAGCCCATACCGAAGGTCACCATCCCGCCCAAGGTGTTGCTGACGGTGGCGATGACCAGCGCGATCCATAGTGTTTCGGGATAGGCTTTGAGAACGGCGAACAGTGCGGCTTCCGAGCCGCCGGGGAGCAGGGTGGCGGCGAGGAAGCTGGAGATGAAGAGGGCGTAGAGGCTGGCGGTGTCGGTCATGGTTTGCTTGCGTAGGGCGCAATAACCAACGGGCATTGTGCCGCATGTTTGTGTGAAACATCCGGTGCAATGCGCAAGCTTATTGCACCCTACGTCAATGCCTCTTCTTCGGCATGTACAAATCGGTGATGCTGCCTTCCGCTATTTCCGCCGCGAAGCCCAGCGTCTCCGACAGGGTCGGATGGGGGTGGATGGTCAGGCCGATGTCTTCCATGTCCGCGCCCATTTCCAAAGCTAGCACTGCTTCGGCAATCAATTCACCGGCATTCACGCCGACAATGCCTGCGCCGAGAATGCGGCGTGTGTTGGGATCGAGCAGCAGTTTGGTCGCGCCTTCTTCGCGGCCGATGGACAGCGCACGTCCCGAGGCAGCCCAGGGGAAGCTGGCTTTTTCATAGGCTATGCCTTGCGCCTTGGCTTGGGTTTCGGTCAGCCCCATCCAGGCGATTTCGGGATCGGTGTAGGCGACCGAAGGAATGGTCAGCGGTTCGAACGCGGCATGATGCCCGGCGATGACTTCGGCGGCCACCTTGCCTTCGTGCACCGCTTTGTGCGCCAGCATCGGGTCGCCGACGATATCGCCGATCGCATAGATGTGCGGCACGTTGGTGCGCATCTGGATGTTCACCGGGATGAAGCCGCGCTCGTTGACGGTCACTCCTGCGGCATCCGCGCCGATGTCGCGCCCGTTGGGACGGCGACCTACGGCCATCAGCACACGGTCATACAGTTGTGGCTCGGGCGCTTGTTCTCCTTCGAAGGTTACTTTCAGTCCACTTTTCTGCGCCTCGATTTTGCTGACCTTGGTCTTCAGATAAATCGCTTCATAACGTTTTTCAATACGCTTGTGCAGCGGACGTACCAAGTCGCGATCCGCGCCGGGCACCAGGCCATCAGCTAATTCAACCACGCTGATTTTGGAACCCAGCGCGTCATACACGGTGGCCATTTCCAGCCCGATGATGCCGCCGCCGATGATCAGCAAGCGCTTGGGCACATCCTGCAATTGCAGCGCGCCGGTGGAATCGATGATGCGTGCGTCGTCATAAGGGAAGCCGGGGATGCGCGCTACGCTGGAGCCCGCGGCGATGATCGCAGTATCGAAGCTGATGGTCTTCTTGCCGTCCTTGGTTTCAACAGTCACGTGATTAGGCGAGGTGAATTTCGCGCTGCCTTGCACCACCTGCACCTTGCGCTGCTTGGCCAGTGCGGTTAATCCGCCGGTGAGCTTGCTGATGATGCTTTCCTTCCAGCTGCGGATTTTGTCGATGTCAATTTTCGGTTTCGCAAATGTGACACCATGATGTGCTACGTCTTCGGCTTCGCTGATGACCTTGGCGACATGCAGCAAGGCCTTGGATGGAATGCAACCGACATTCAGGCACACGCCACCCAGCTTGATATGTTTCTCGATCAGCACCACTTGCTTGCCCAAATCGGCCGCACGGAACGCGGCGGTATAACCGCCGGGGCCTGCACCGAGCACCAGCACTTCGGCGTGGATGTCACCTTTCTTGAATGATTGAGGTGCAGGTGCTGATGCTGGAGCAGGCGCTGGAACCGGTGATTTGCTAGTCGCTACTGCAGGGGCGCTAGCCGCGGGCTTAACTTGTTCCTTGTTCATTGCTCCTTGCTCCTGTTCTAGTGTCAGGATCACATTGCCTTCGGAAACTTTATCGCCAACTTTGACTTGGAGTGATTTCACCACGCCTGCGGCGGGGCTGGGCACTTCCATCGCGGCTTTGTCGGTTTCCAACGCGATCAGCGATTGCTCGGCCTCGATTTTGTCACCGGATTTTACAAATACCTCGATGACCGAAACGCCTTTGAAATCGCCGATATCCGGTACTTTCACTTCGATGGTTTGGCTCATTTTTTCTTTCTTGAAATGAATCGCGGGCATCTTGCCCGCATTGCGGACGGGACGTCCGTGCTCCCGCTTAACTTCTGATCTGCCCACTACCTAAAACGATAAACTTCTGCGAGGTCAGCCCTTCCAGTCCGACCGGGCCGCGCGCGTGCAGTTTGTCGGTGGAGATGCCGATCTCTGCGCCGAGGCCGTATTCAAAACCATCGGCGAAGCGCGTCGAGGCGTTCACCATCACCGAGCTGGAATCCACTTCGCGCAAAAAGCGCATCGCCTTGGTGTAATTTTCCGTGACGATACTGTCGGTGTGCTGCGAGCCGTAGGTGCTGATATGTTCAATGGCTGCATCCAGACCGGCCACCACCCGCACCGCAAGAATCGGCGCGAGATATTCGGTGGCCCAGTCCTCTTCGGTCGCAGCTTTCATCTGTTTGACCAGCGCGCGCGCCGCGTCATCGCCGCGCAACTCGACATTTTTATCAAGATAAATTTTGCATAACTCAGGTAGAACTTTTGCTGCAACACTCTGCGCGACCAGCAGCGTCTCCATCGCATTGCACACACCATAGCGCTGTGTCTTGGCGTTATCGGCGATGCGTATGGCCTTGTCGAGATCGGCTTCATCATCTATGTAAACATGGCACACGCCGTGCAGATGCTTGATTACGGGAATGCGCGCCTGTTCGGAAATGCGCTCGATCAAGCTCTTGCCGCCGCGCGGCACGATCACATCCACATATTCTTTCATGGTGATGAGCTCGCCCACTGCGGCGCGGTCGGTGGTGGCGACGACCTGCACCGCAGTCTCCGGTAATCCGGCGGCGCGCAGTCCGGCATGCACACAAGCGGCGATGGCTTGATTGGAATGAATAGCTTCCGAGCCGCCGCGCAGAATCGCCGCGTTGCCGGATTTCAGGCACAGCCCGGCGGCATCTGCGGTCACGTTGGGACGCGATTCGTAAATGATGCCGATCACGCCGAGCGGCACGCGCATCTTGCCGACCTGAATGCCGGAGGGGCGATAGCTCATGTCGCTGATCGCACCGATCAGGTCGGGCAGTTGCGCGATTTGCAGCAGCCCTTCGGCCATGTCGCGCACGGATTTTTCGGTCAGTGTCAGCCTGTCCACCGAGGCGTCATCCAGTCCGCTGGCACGCGCCGCCGCGACATCTTTGGCATTTGCGGTGAGTAGTTGCGACGATTGGTTTTGCAGCGCGGCGGCGATCTCGGTCAGCGCGCGATTCTTGGTGGCAGTGTCTGCCAGCGCCATGAGGCGCGAAGCCGCGCGCGCGGTTTGACCGACTACCTGCATATATTCTTTGACGTTCTGCATGATGTTCCATGTGTTTTGTTATAGGGTGCATTTTACCCTAAGTGCTAAAATGCGCGTCTTTCTTAAATGTAGACGCGGCAATGTCCGACATCCTCAAAAAAATTCTCGCGGTCAAAAAGCAAGAGGTGGCTGAAGCGCAAGCCATCAAGCCGCTCGCAGCGATGCGGGCCGCAGCAGAGCGGGCCGCGCCGGTGCGGGATTTCGTTGCTGCGATACGCGGCAAGATCGCGACAGGGCAAGCTGCGGTGATCGCGGAAATAAAGAAAGCCAGTCCGAGCAAGGGCGTGTTGCGCGCCGATTTTCGACCCGCCGAAATCGCCGCCAGTTATGCGCGACATGGTGCGGCGTGTTTGTCGGTGTTGACCGACCAGCAGTTTTTTCAGGGCAGCGCGGATTACCTGAAACAGGCGCGTGCAGCCTGTGTTTTGCCGGTGCTGCGCAAAGATTTCATGGTGGACGAATACCAAATCTATCAGGCGCGCGCGATGGGCGCGGACGCGATCCTGCTGATCGCCGCCGCGCTGGATGTGGCGCAAATGCGGGCATTCGAGGCGCTGGCGCATAGCCTCGGCATGGCGGTGCTGGTGGAAGTGCATAATGGCGACGAGCTGGATGCCGCGCTGCAATTGACCACACCGCTGATCGGCGTGAACAACCGCAACCTGCGCACCTTCGAAGTGAGCCTGCAAACCACGCTGGACTTGTTGCCGCGCATACCCGAAAATCGTATCGTGGTCACCGAAAGCGGCATACTCTCAGCCACTGATGTGAAGCGGATGCGTGGACATCAGGTGAATGCGTTTTTGGTTGGCGAGGCGTTCATGCGCGCACCGGACCCGGGTGTAGAATTGGCGCGAGTATTTACACCGCAGTGAGAAATTAAGGCTACAGACGGAGCGGCGCCATATTTGTAGGGTGGATGCACTACGCTTATCCACCCTACAGGTGTCGTCTTAATTTCTGACTGTTGAGTAAATCTGCGTTTCCTAATGTTTTTTCGGGAGTTGTGATGTTGAATCTGGATCGTTTGATTGTTGAATTTGATAAGGGGCTGCGCACGCTGTTCAGTCAGGCGCACAGCGCGCGCGCGCATCCCGATGCCAGCGTACCCGACGCGAATATGGATGAGGCCGAAAAAAAACATGCCGCCGCGCTGATGCGCGTCAATCACAGCGGCGAGATTTGTGCGCAGGCGCTGTATCAGGGGCAGGCGCTGACAGCACGCGATCCCGTCGTGCAGCAAAAGCTCCAGCAGGCCGCGCAGGAAGAAACCGAGCATCTCGCCTGGACGGCCAAGCGCGTGCATGAGTTGGATGGTCACCTGAGCCTGTTGAACCCTTTTTGGTATACGGGTTCGCTGGCAATCGGCGCGATAGCAGGACTGTTGGGTGACAAATGGAACCTCGGTTTTCTCGCCGAAACTGAGCGGCAGGTAGGGCATCATTTGCAAAGCCATCTGGATCGGTTGCCGCAACAGGATGAAAAAAGCCGCGCCATCGTGAAGCAAATGTACACAGATGAGACGGGACACGCCGATATGGCGACTTCCTTAGGTGGGGTGGGGTTGCCGCAACCGGTGCAGCTGGCAATGAAGCTGAATGGCAAGGTGATGACGGGCGCTTCGTATTGGGTGTAACCGCCCCGTCCTAAAGCCGTCATTCCCGCGCAGGCGGGAATCCAGTGGTTTTATCAAATATGCTTTTGGGTTTCGCCCTCGCTTTGCGAGGAACTGTTTAATTGTCTGGATTCCCGCGCAAGCGGGAATGACGATGGGGTAGTTATTCTTGTATCACCTCGAAATCATGCGTAATCGCGGCGGTCTGGCCGAGCATGATGGAAGCCGAGCAGTATTTTTCGGCGGATAGCTTGATGGCTTTTTCAACCGCTTCGGGTTTGATGTCCTTGCCCTTCACAACGAAGTGCATGTGTATCTTGGTGAACACTTTAGGGTCGGTCTCGGCACGCTCTGCATCCAACTCCACATAACAATCTGAAATGGCCTGACGGCTTTTCTTCAAGATCGAAACCACGTCAAAGCTAGTGCAGCCGCCCGCTCCGATCAACAACATTTCCATCGGGCGCGGTCCGAGGTTACGTCCGCCTGCTGCCGGTGAGCCATCCATCAATACCGCGTGATTGCTTTCGGTCTCTCCCAGAAACGAGGCCTGTTCCACCCATTTGACGCGAGCTTTCATGTTATTCCTTTCGATTGCCTAATTATTTGAGATTGCCAACTTTACCCGATACCAGAGCAATCCGATAACTTCGTGAACAAAAATTTTGCTGCCATGCAGAGATCCGGCTTGCGGCAGGAAGGCGAGCAAGTCGATCTGATAACGCGTGGTGAAAGCGGT
>JAYVKW010000027.1:0-12866 GCA_043768015.1 Gallionella sp. | reverse complement strand
AAATAAAAACAGACCTCTCACCCGGCTATCGCGCAGGCTCTGGTAAACGCTCAGCGCTCCGCCAATGGAGTATCCCGCGAGATAGACCTCATCGACCTCCTCTGCCAGCTTGTCAGTGCCATAGGTCAATGTTTTTGCCCACTCCCGCCAGTTCACCTCAAGTAAATCCCCCGGCTGTGTACCATGGCCCGGCAACAGCACTGTCATGACACGAAAACCGTTCTCCTGAAAGAACGCGGCCAGATGACGCATGAAATAAGGGGAACCCGTCAGGCCATGCGTGAGCAGCACGCCGCGCCGGTAGGTTTTTTCTCGGCAGGGTAATGAAGTTTCTACCCCCTCCCTAACCCTGATCGAACTACTGGTGGAACTACTAGCCATCTGACTAGGCTGTCCAAAAACGACAGCCAAGTCATTGGTTATAGCCATTCGACTAAGCCCGCTAGCGGGCAAGTCGCTGGTTATCCCCCTGCAAGGGGGAGGGGATGGATTATTTGGTTTCAGTTCGAACGGTGCATTGCCGTCGACTATCTTTTCCAGATCGGCAGCACCGGCGTGCGCCCTGACCAGCATGTCGCGAGTTCGCGCCACATATTCCGCAAACGTCAACCGCGCGCCATTGAATCTGGAATTCAAACCGGACGGCTGGTGCCGCGCTTCAAGCGGCGGGGTTGTCACTGTTACTCACCTGCGCATTTCGCAATCGCTGCGTCGCTCTCCAGTTCCAGGCAATGTCTCAGATCTTGATTTTTTGGCCTCTCCGGTTTGACCGGTGCGGATTTCATTGCCGGCTTCACTGTCGGCCCGTGTGCCGCAACGGAGACAGGAGCAGCTTGTGACGGCGCTACTGCAGGTACTGCGGGCGGTGCGACAACGGGCGCTTGGGCTTGAGTTGGGACAACGGTGGCTTTAGGTGCGGCAGCGGGTAGTGTTGCTGCAGGCGCAGGCGAGGGAGTTGGGAGTGGTACAGCAACGGAGGCTTTCTTTTGTGCAGGTTGCACGACAATCGGAGAGCTCTTCTTCAAGCCCAGGAGGTCGAGGTCCAGAGGGTCGAAATACACGAATGCCGCGCCACCAGCGATGACCAGAATACCGACAAGTATCCACGTTTTTTGTACAGATGTGATGCTCATATTTTTCCTTTCCTTAGCAAAATCCACAGTTCGAGTAACATCGGCCCAATCGACATCAGCTGATTCACCCGCACACGATAAACTGCAACGCCGCCGCTGGCAATGACCACCGGCTATTTATTTTTCCCAAAACGCGGCTTGTTTATTGAAGCGTTGTATGGTTTTACGCAACACACCGAGTTGATGCGACAGATCGTGCGCGATCCAGCCCCTGGACAAAGTGACGGCCTCCAGAACGACCGCCTCCCCATGTGCAGACAAAGCGTTCGCAACCAAAGCGGCATCTGCCGCCAAGCCATCCAGCAAGCGATGCGCCACCGCGACATCGTTGATCTGCCCGAGCACCTCTTGCACTTCGCTCAACGCGGCAAGAAAAGACTTTGCTTTCTGCTTGTCGTACCAAGCCGCAAAAAATTCCGCGCTATATCTGAGTTTCTTGGCGAGAATACGCAAGGCGTGCAATCGCGCGGCATCGACGGTATGCAGTTGCTGTCCGGATCGGGCGAACCGTTTGGCCAACTTACGCAAGCGAAGTGTGGCGAAATCTTGCGCGGCCGCTGCCTGTTGCCAACCCGTCTGTAGCCAATAAGCACCATTCATCCAGATAGCGAAACGCAACAGCAAGCGCTGCAATTCACGCGCCTGCGCCGCACCGCGCAGTGCCGCATAACAGGCGGCACACTGCCGCTCGCTGGCCGCCAGCAAAGCCTGCAAACCGGCATGCCCGGCCATCCTCGAACACATCGGTTGCATCGTCTGGGCGATGAACACATCCCATTCGCGTATGCGCCCCAACGCGACGCATAGAGCCGAAATATCTTTGCTCAACGCGGATAACTGTTCATCGGCACGGACCTTTTCCGCCATGCGCAGCACCACGCGCAAGCGACGCAGCGCGACGCGCATCTGATGCAGATATTCGGCATCATCGCTGCCCATCGCGCCGCGCAGGTTGTTTTGAAAATGCTGCAAACAAGACCAGATCAGTGTTCTCAGCACATCTGCCAGCGTGTCCGTCCGGGCAAGCGTAGTTGCAACACCCTTGACCGGATGCTCGGTATATCCGGACAACAGGCGATAGCCCTGCTCCGCCTTGCTGACCGCCTCCAGTTCGAACGGCACGATCTCCAGTATCGCCAGCGCCAACTCGAACAATTGCTGCGGGTCACCGGATTTCAATTCCAGTTCCAGCTCGCAGATAGGCGTACTGTGCTGCTCGCTGCGCACTTCACCTTGATCCATACACAACTCGATTTGCGCGCCTTGCCACAGCAGCACCCGGCTGGCGCGGGAAAAATCGGTGACGAAAACCGGCTGCAATTTTTTGCGTAACGACGGCGGCAAATGCTCTTTCCATTCCGCCGCTTCAAGTAAATTAAAATCCAATGCCGGGCCGTTCACCGGCACCTCCCACTCGTTGCGCTGATGCAGCCCGGCCTGGACCGAACCGCCTCCCTTCAAGGTTTGCAGCCATTGCCGTCCGGCATGACGCAGACGCAATGCCATTTCGGATTGATGCAATTCAAGTTTCGGGGTGTCGTAATAAATGTTGTAAAGACGGCGCGTGACCGGACGTGTCACTGAATGCATCTTGAGCAGCGCGTGCCGCTTTAGCTTGGCAAGCTGCCCAGGGGCGATGCGCAATTTGAGTTCGGTTTCGACTGCCATGTCTCACTCGATCGTAGCGTGGAGCGTTTACTATAACAGGCTATCGAATCGAAATGCTTTGCGCCGAGTTGAACACCAGGCTAATGCACAAGAATGACCGGCTGGTCAGGCAGGCAGACTGAGCAGAGTAATAGGAAATATAAACATAATTGAGATGAACCAATTCCTTTGTTATTGCGGTCGCGATGAGAGACCAAGACCGTATGTGCGGCATCGCACAGAGCGCCTTGCTTGGCAATACAATTCGCAAACCACGCAACAAGCCGGGGTTACGCTGCAAGCGCGAAGCGCAAGTTCAGGATAACGACCGATTCCGCGCATAAATTGCCGGTAGCGCCTCATATAAGGTATATGTAAGCAAGAAAATTTTTTCAGCAACGCAGCATAACCAGCCACTTGGTTGTCGTTAACCAATGACTTGCCCAGCGTCTTTCGGGTGCCCGGCCGAAAGCTCCTCGGCTGCTGGGTTATAACCAGCCACTTTGCCACCGTTCTTTGGTGGCTTAGTGGATTGGCTAGTAGTTTCACCAGTCAGATGGCTATAACCAACCACTTGGCAACCGTCTTCTGGTTGCTTAGTGGGATGGCTAGTTGTTTCACCAGTAGTCACATCAGTGGTTCCATCAGTTGAGATGAAATCTGGATTTTTAGAGGTACCCTAATGTTGTTCAGAACCGCGAACCTATCACAGCTGGGCCAATTTGACGAAATTATCGACGTGCGCACACCAGCGGAATTCGCCGAGGATCACATTCCCGGCGCGATCAATTGCCCGGTACTCTCCGATGAGCAACGCGTCATCGTCGGCACTTTATACAAACAAGTGTCGCCGTTCGAGGCGCGCAAGGCCGGCGCGGCGTTGATCGCGAAAAACATCGCGGAACATTTGCAAACACGTTTTCATGCGCATCCCAAATCATGGCGTCCATTGGTCTATTGCTGGCGTGGCGGGCAGCGCAGCGGCGCGATGAGCATCATCCTCGCCCAAGTCGGTTGGGCGGCGCACAAACTGGAAGGCGGCTACAAAACTTACCGGCGCGATGTACTGGATAAACTTGAGGCACTGCCGCAGAGTTTTACGTTTCACGTGATCTGCGGCCCCACCGGCTCGGGCAAGAGCCGTTTGCTCGCGGCTCTGGTGGGCAGCGGACAAGCCAACAACGGACAACAGGTTCTCGATCTGGAAATGCTGGCCCAACATCGCGGCTCGGTGTTGGGCAGATTGCCCGAACAAGCACAACCTTCGCAAAAATGGTTCGACAGCGCGCTGTTGCAAACCCTGCAAAAATTCGATCCGGCCAGACCGGTTTACGTGGAAGCAGAGAGCAACAAAATCGGCCTCATCACCTTGCCCCCGGCCCTCATCACCGCGATGCACGCCAGCGCATGCCTGCTGGTGGAAACGCCACTGGCCACACGCGTCGCCGGCCTGCTGGAAGACTACCGGCATTACCTGGACAATCCGGAAATGTTGATCGCTCACCTGCAATCGCTGCACCGTTTTCACGGAGCTAAACAGCTGGAACACTGGAGTGCTTTGATCCACGCCGGAGACTTCGCAACCATGGTCTCGGAACTGCTCACGCTGCACTACGACCCCAGCTACTTCCGCGCGACATCGAGGCACTACCCGAATCTCAACAAGGCACAGCGCATCCCGCTGGAGGATTTGTCGGAGGGTGCGTTGAAGGAAGTCGCAGCGACACTCTGAAAGTACCGTCATTCCCGCCTGATGGAGCTTCTGGTGAAACAACCAGCCATCCCACTAAACAACCACAAGACGGTTGCCAAGTGGTTGGTTATAGCCATTCGACTAAGCTGGCAAACAGCTTTGCATAGCCATTCGGCTAAGTCACCAAAATACGGTGACATAAGCCGCTGGTTAACGCCAGCAAAGTCGCTGGTTATGCGCGGGAATGACGATCAGGGGTTTGAATCAAACACCCACGCATCCATCGCCAATAGACCGTAAGTCATCACGCGATTCAGGTGCCGCGCACCTTCAATTTTATTTGCCGCGCCGAGTGCCACGAACAACGGCAGCAAATGTTCATCGGTGGGATGGTTCTGCACGGCATGCGGCGCACGGGTGCGATAGGCGCTGAGCGCATCGAGATCGCCCGCATCGATACGCTCCGCCATCCAGCCACAAAATTCTGTCACCCAGTCTGGCACGGGAGCGCCGGGTGGATGATTGAACAAGGCGCGCAGATTGTGCGTGATCGAGCCGCTGCCGACGATCAACACGCCTTGCTCGCGCAACGGACGCAACGCGCGACCCAGCGCGATGTGCCATGCCGGGTCTCTGTCCGGCTGCAACGAAAGTTGCGCGACCGGAATATCGGCTGGGGGATACATCAAACTCAGCGGCACCCACGCACCGTGATCGAGACCATGCGTGTCGTCCAGTTGCACCGGAATGCCCGCCTGTTGCAGCGCGAGTGCAGCAGCTTGTGCCATCTCGGGTGCGCCAGGCGCGGGATATTGCAACTTGTATAGCTCGGCGGGGAAGCCGCTGAAGTCGTGGATGGTTTCCGGCTGCACGGCACGGCTGATGGTTGGAATGCGCGTTCCCCAATGCGCAGAAATCATCAGAATAGCGGAGGGTTTGGGCAGTTGCTCGCCAAGCTGCCGCCACGCTGCACCGGTATCGCCCGGCTCCAGCGGCAGCGTGGGCGCACCATGTGAAACGAACAGGACAGACATTTTCATGTGGCCAATGCTAACACGATAAAGCCATCAAGCTATACTGCCAGATGTAAGCGAAGAAGCGAGTTTGGGAGTGCGGCCTGCGGCCGAAGAATTTTTGGCCGGGCATCCGGATGAGATCAGGCTGGGCGAAACATCGGTGCCGCACATGCCCCCGCACGAGGGAGGCCGACGGGTTCCCCCGCTGCTACGCAGCGACCCGTTCGCACTCTTCCAGATGGCCTTGTATCTCGCGCACCGTCATGCCACGGGCGTACAGGGACAGAATCTTGTCGTCGAATCCCGTCCAACGGGTTGGATGCTTGGGGATGAGCTGCAGAATATCGTTATCCTGAAATTCTTGCATCGCATCAAGTGGCGTCGACAACACGAGGCGACGGCGCTTAACAACCCTCTTTCCCTTGCTGTACGGGTGCTTTATGCCCAGGAAGTCCGACGTATAAATGCGGATTTGCCAGAAATCGTTCCTAGCACTGCGCCGAACAAAACGCGTAGTAGATACCCGTATATTCAATGGCAAATGATGCAGACGGAGCTTACATGTGACAAACCGGGTCTTTGATTATTTCATTCATGATGCCCCTCCTTCAGGACATTCTCGGAAAGCCCTGACGCATCTGCTGCGCCAGGACGAGGTTGTTTATTTTCCATCCCGCATGAGCATTTCCTGACGCTCGAACATCTGTTCCATCATCATCTGCATCATCTCCATGCGTTCCTCCATCATCTGATGCATGTTCATCATGCCGCCAGTTTGAGCTTGCCCTTTGCCTTGACTCATCATACCCATGCCCATTTCTTGGCCACCGCCCATCATGCCCATCTTCATGCCGCGCATCATATCCATGGTGTCACGCATGGCTTGGGTGTGCTGTTGCATAAGCTTTTTAAGCTCGGCCGGGTCTTTGGTATCTCGCAACTTACCCATAAGTGCCTGCGCTTGTTTCATGCGCTCTTGCGCCTTGCCCATCTGTGCATCGGCAACGCCGCTGTCCCCTGCGCTACTCATGGTTTTGTCGGGTATGGCAGACTGTTTGGACGGTGTACTTTTCTCAGACGCGGATTTGGTTGCAGGCGCGCTGCCCTGTTCAGGATGATGAGTATCATCGGCATAAACCACTGGCGCGCCCATACACAACACAGCTACCACACTGCTAATCAATAACTTTTTCATGGCTAACTCCTTTCAGGTTGAAGAAAAAACACCCATACACCTCAGGTGTCTTGTTGGAACAACTCGATACGACAAACCGTTAACTTGCATTCCCCGCGCTCTTGGCGCGTGGACAACGCGATTTTGACTTTAAGCGTAGCTCGCCGGTTTTGTTTTTCTGCGCCGTAATACCCCGCAGTCTTGCTGCGGGGATAGGCGCAGGGCGAGCGAAGCAAATTTAATCAAGAACTGCGATGCCACGCAAGATGCTCATACACCCCTGACCAATACGCCCCGACACCAAAGCCAAACAATATTTCCTCGATTGGGAAAGCGCCAACCATCACGCCGCTGAGCGCCGGAAGATTCCACACCCGTGCGATGTAGCCTGGAGCCATTATTTCCAGCGCGATTAGAAAGATCAGGTAAAACCCGGCGAATAATGCGCCGCCGATTAAAGTTTTCTTGGCCAGATCGGGGCGACACAGCACACAGGTCAACCCACCGGCAAACAGTGCTGCTACCCCCGGATAGATTGGATTCCAGGGTAGAAAATACAGCGCAGCGAACACCACGAACGGCGTGCCTAATGCCATGCTATGGAAACGGTGGCGCGAATTGTTGCGCTCGTGACTGCTCATCGGCATCAAGCGTTTTCCGGACAATGCGTTATAAAGCACCACACCAACACCCCCAATGCCAAAACAAAAAATCAAACTTTCAATGTCAAAGCCGGTGCGTTGAGCCAAGTCAAACAAACTGGGTGGGTTCCAGTACTCCGGAACAAAAATCGGTTCGGTCAGACCGAACAACGCAGTCAGCGAACTGCTCCACAATATAACGCGACGCTGCGCAGGCAAGGCCGCATACAACACCGTCCAAGGAACCAGAAAGGCGAGCGCCCAAACCAGCCAGACGTATTTGTCACCACCCGGGATCAATTCACATCACCTCTCTGCGAGCCAAGTCGGGCGCGTTGTGGAATAAATCTTGGTGTACGGGCCGCATACTCACGCCAGCGCTCACCGAAGCGGGCCTCTGCATCGCGCTCCTCGGAACGCGCCAGACGCACATACATCCACACCAGGATCGGAAACATCCCCAGTGTCACTAGCGTCGGCCATTGCAACAGGAAGCCGAACATGATGAGCACGAAAGCGTCATATTGGGGATGGCGTATGCGTGCATAAGGCCCGGTGGTGACCAACTCGTTTCGTTGCACCGCTTGATAAAGCACTTTCCACGCGGAAGCCAGCAGCCAGAAGCCGCCACCGATGAAGGCCATGCTGAGCATATGGAACGGCCCAAAGTGTGGGTTAGCGCGCCAGCCGAACATCATCTCCAGCAGATGTCCGGCGTCGTGGGACAACCAGTCCACCCCGGGATAACGGCTCTGCAACCAGCCGGACAGGAAATAAATCGTCAGCGGGAAACCATACATCTCGGCGAACAGCGCCACGATGAAGGCGGAGAACGCACTGAACGAACGCCAGTCGCGCGGCGTTTTCGGCTTGGTGAAGCTGAACGCGAAAATGATGAACACCAGCGAGTTGATGATGACCAGCGACCACAGACCATAAGCATTTTCCGTGGAATTCATTTTTTGCTCCTCTCAGTATTTTCACTATGCCCGCCGTGTGCGCCATGCCCATGGTGCATGAACAGATGCATCAGCGGACAGGCGAGCAGCAGCAGGAACGGCAGCGCGCCAAGCAGGTGAGCACGGTGTTCGGTAAACAGAAAAAATGCAGCAATCACCAGAAATGCAACGAGAGTCCAGTTGTATCCCCGTGGGGCGCAATGTTCACCTAGTTCGGTAGGTTCGTCATGTTTCATCACGTTCTCCTTAAAAAATCCACGCATTAACACCCACATTCACAGCTTCACCCGATTCAACCTGAGCGCGTTGCTGATCACCGACACCGAACTAAAACTCATCGCCGCCGCTGCGATGATCGGGGAGAGCAGCAAACCAAAAAACGGATACAGCACGCCCGCCGCAATCGGGATGCCGAGCACGTTGTAGATAAAAGCGAAGAACAAATTCTGGCGGATGTTGCGCATCGTCGCGCGGGAGAGGCGCACTGCGCGCACGATGCCGTTCAGGTCGCCCTTGACCAGCGTGACGCCCGCGCTTTCCATCGCCACGTCGGTGCCGGTGCCCATCGCGATGCCGACCTGTGCCTGCGCCAGCGCCGGTGCGTCGTTGATGCCATCGCCCGCCATCGCCACGAAGCGGCCCTGTGCTTGCAACTGCTTGACGATGGCGGCCTTCTGCTCGGGCAGCACTTCCGCCTCGATACGGTCTATGCCGAGTTTGCGCGCTACCGCTTCCGCCGTGGTGCGGTTGTCTCCGGTCAGCATGATGACCTGTATACCTTCGTCGTGCAGTGCGCGGATCGCGTCCGGCGTGGAAGCCTTGACCGGATCGGCAACACCGATCAGTCCGGCCGCCTTGCCGTTGATCGCGAGCAGCATCACGGTCTGGCCGTCGCCGCGCAACGCTTCGGCGCGCGCGGGCAACTCGCCGCTAGCGATGTGCAATTCTTCGAACAGCTTGAGATTACCCAATATGACTGCATGTCCATCAACAGTTCCCGCCACACCCTTGCCGGTGTACGAACGAAAATCGCTGACTGCCGCAAATGCCAGGGACTTTTCCTGCGCGCCGTTCACGATGGCTGCGGCCAGCGGATGTTCGCTGGCGCGCTCCAGGCTGGCGCCCAGCCGCAGCACTGCGCTTTCATCGAAGCCCGCTAAGGCAACCACCGACATCAGCTTGGGCTTGCCCTCGGTCAGCGTGCCGGTCTTGTCCACCACCAGCGTGTTCACCTTTTCCATGGTTTCCAGCGCTTCGGCATTCTTGATCAACACCCCGGCCAACGCGCCGCGCCCGGTGCCGACCATGATGGACATCGGCGTGGCCAACCCCAATGCGCAGGGACAGGCGATAATCAGCACCGCCACCGCGTTGACGATGGCGTGCGCCAGGCGCGGCTCCGGCCCAAAAAGTCCCCATACCGCCAGCGTTAAGAGCGCGACTCCCACCACTACCGGGACGAAATAACCGGCAGTGACATCGGCCAGCCGCTGGATAGGCGCGCGCGAACGCTGCGCCTCGCTCACCATGTGTACGATCTGCGCCAGCAAGGTATCGGCACCGACGCGCTCGGCGCGCATCAATAAACTGCCCGTGCCGTTGACCGTGGCACCGATCAGCCGCGCACCCGCCGTTTTTTCCACCGGGATGGATTCGCCGGTGACCATGGATTCATCCAGCGCGCTCGTGCCTTCGAGCACCACGCCATCCACCGGCACTTTCTCGCCGGGGCGCACGCGCAGCACATCATTCGGCTGCACCTGCTCCAGCGGGATGTCTTCCTCGTTGCCGCCTTTCCCATCGACATCAGGGCGCACGATGCGTGCAGTCTTCGGCGCAAGTCCCAACAACAATTTAATTGCCGCGCTGGTCTGGCTGCGCGCGCGCAACTCCATCACCTGCCCCAGCAGCACCAAGGCCATGATCACCGCCGCCGCCTCGAAATACACCGGTACCGTCCCCATCATGCTGCGCATCGCGGGCGGAAATATTCCCGGCAGCAACATCGCCACCACGCTGTATGTCCAAGCCACGCCAACGCCGAGCGCGATCAATGTAAACATGTTGAGATGGCGGTTGACTAACGACGCCCAGCCGCGCTGAAAGATCGGCCAGCCGCCCCACAGCACCGCAGGGGTAGCCAGCGCGAATTCGAACCATTGCAGCGCCGTCATCGAAATGGATTTCGGCATGAGTTGCGGCAACAAGTCAGTGCCCATAGCGATGACGAACACCGGCAAGGCCAGCGCCGTGCTCACCCAGAAGCGCCGCGTCATGTCACGCAGCTCCGCATTGTCTTCCGCCGGAGCGTCGCGCGGCTCCAGTGCCATGCCGCAGATCGGGCAACTGCCCGGTTCGCTGCGCACAATTTCGGGATGCATCGGGCAGGTATACTCGACAGCTCCCGGCATGAGCGGAGTTTCTGGCTCCAAAGCCATGCCGCACTTCGGACAACTTCCCGGCCCAAGCTGGCGGACTTCCGGGTCCATCGGGCAGACGTACATCACGCCGCTGGGAGCAGGCGCGGATTGTGTGGGTTGAGGGTTAAGGTATTTTTCCGGGGACGCCTGAAATTTTGCCAAGCACTTCGGATTGCAAAACAAATAAGTCTTGCCCTGATGCACATGACGAAGCTTGGTGTCGGGCGACACGGTCATGCCGCATACGGGATCTTTGATGGTGTCCATAAGCTATCCTTTCAGTTGTGATTGTGGGTAGGCGCTTGGAAGGATATTGCGGGATCTTGCGGCTGCATACATTTGGCTTCCACCATTTCACGCAAGGTGGTCTCCTCCGCCAAAAAAGCTTGTACCGCCAGCGGATCGAATTGTATCCCGCTCATTTTTACGATTTCATCGCTTGCCTGGTCATATGATCCAGCTTTACGATAAGGGCGGTCAGAAGTGATCGCGTCCAGCGTGTCGATCACGGCAAACAGTCTCGCGCCCAGACAGATTTGTTCACCACGTAGCCCGCGCGGATAACCGCTGCCATCGAAACGCTCCTCATGGCTGAGCACGATTTCCGCGGCATCCTTCATTTCCGAAATTTTCGAGACAATGCGGTATCCCTTTTCCGGGTGCGTCCGCATTTCCTGCCATTCGTCTTCGTTGAGCGCGTCCTGTTTCAACAGAACGGCATCGGATACGCCGATCTTTCCGACATCGTGCAACAACGCCCCCCAGTAAATCTGGCGCAGTTGATGAGGGTCAGTGATGAAACGGCGCGCCAGTATCAAGGTATGACAAGCTACCCGTTTGGAGTGGTCGCCGGTTTCATGCTCACGGATATCCAGCGCCTCGGCTAACGCTTCGGCGAATGCCGCATCTGCCCGTTCCAGAACATCTTCTGCATTCATGATGCCACCTCATTCCTGCTAACGGCAGCCTGAACATTTACCAACCAGGTTATAGCAGCCAGCGAATAGCGCACCGCTCAGAAACCCGGTCAAGCTGACACCGAACAAACCATAAGCAAGCCCGCCCAAGGTCCACGGCTTGTCGCTTTTGAGCACGGTCAAATCCAATCCGTGTACCCATGCGTTCACAAAGTTGACCATCCCGTCCGGGAAAAGAAAAACTGCCGCTGTGCAAACCAGACTGACCACCGCTACCGTCAATGCCATTGCGCTGCCAACACGCCAAGGATTAAGTTTTTCCATGATTCATTCTCCTTCATCAAGTTAGCAAGAGTTTCCTCAAAACGGTCACACCACTATAAACCTTTTTTGTTTTTCCCCTGATACGCAAATCTGCTAGTGTTCGTGTGGTGCGCCTACCGGGTTCGGTGTTACAGAAGACGCAGGCATGTCACCCTGATGCATGTCGCCATTGCCATGCTCGATATTGCCACCATCGTGGGCGTGTCCCGCGCCCTCCGGTTTAGGCATGGACATCACGCCCAGGCCATACCGGTAAACCAATTCGCCGCCATGCCATGCGGTGGACAACAGCAGACTTGCCGCGAGTACCAGTAGTCCTGTGAATAACCAGCCTTTGCTCTTGCCGTGGCGTTGCAGGTAATATTCCCAGGCCGCGATACCCAGAAATACCGAGAGCGTGGCCATGGCCCAGTTGCGGTGTTCGGTCATGGCAAGATGCGAGGGCGCGTCATGATTTATCGTGTAAAAGGCATGCCAGCCTGCTGCAACGGTAAGGAGAGTGAGTCCTACGCCTATCCACAGATTCCAGCGTGCGACTATCGTCAATTGATTCCTCAGTTCGCCGTGCGCCACGAAGTGGGACAACAGGTGCATTGCCGCCGCGATGATCAACATGGCTATGGTGAAGTGGACGAAGATGGGATGCCAATTGGGAAGAATATTTATCATGTCGAACTCTCTTTTAGTTTTCGGCAGCTTAGGACTGTCTGTCAAGGGAGCCGCCAAGCTGGATAGCTATGGTATAGCGATTATACGCCCGCCAGCTGACGCACCGTCTCGTCGTCCGCCCTTCATGCCTACCCCTCACGTCAAGTCCTCTTGTAGCAGCGCTGTGCTGATCCCGATGGCAGCTTCAGCGCCTTCGGCACCAGCAAGATCAGCGCCCAAATATTAAGCTCAGTTTTTGCTTTACTTCTTGGCTGTACCGGAATAATTGGCGCG
>JAYVKW010000026.1:0-8332 GCA_043768015.1 Gallionella sp. | reverse complement strand
GCGCTGCGTCCGTTGATGAAGCCGCGCGAACGCCCGCCGGCATCCAGCACACGGCGCAGCAGACATACGCCCGCATCGCCTTCCAGCTCCTGCTCGCGCAGCCATGCCTGTATATGAGGCAACCTGGCGATATCGAATTCGGCGGCGATCTCGGCACGCTCGCAACCGTTGCGCACCATGGTCGCATCGCCGCGTTCACCGAGTGCCAGCGACAATGCATCGATCAGAATGGACTTGCCCGCACCGGTCTCGCCGGTCAGCACGGTAAAACCCGGGGAGAAATCCAGCTCCAGCGAGGAGACGATGACGAAATCGCGGATGGCCAGAAATTTCAGCATGGGTCAGGGAATTTCAACATTTACAACGTCTGGTTCCAGAGCAGCTTCTCGCGCAGCGTGTGATAGTAGCTGTGCCCCACCGGATGCAGCAGGCAGGCTGCCTCGGGATGGCGTGAGACGATGATCTTGTCGTGCAACTGCAAATCGTAGCTGGTATGACTGTCGAAGCGCACGCGGATGTCGCTGGTGCGATGCATCAGAATTTCCAGCACCGACGAACTTTTCACCACGATGGGACGATTACTCAGGGTGTGCGGGCATATCGGAACCAGTTCGAACACATCGAGACTGGGATGCAATATCGGGCCGCCGGCAGACATTGCATAGGCGGTGGAACCGGTGGGAGTCGCAACGATCAGCCCGTCGGCGCGCTGGTTGTAGAGGTATTCGCCGTCCACACGCACCTCGAACTCGATCATGCTGCTGATATTGTTGCGATGCACCACCACTTCGTTGAAAGCCGAGCCGCTGAATATTTCGACATCATCGCGCAACACCCGCGCGGAAATCAGCAGGCGCTGTTCGGTAATGAACTTGCCCTCCAGCATCGCCGCAAGGCTGTCCTGCATGTTATCCAGCGTAAGATCGGTCAGAAATCCGAGCCGCCCCTGATTCACCCCGACCATCGGGATATTGCACGGCGACAAGGTGCGCGCGATATTCAACATGGTGCCGTCGCCGCCCAGCACGATCGCCAGATCCACCGCGCGACCCATCTCCTCCAGACTCATCGCCTGATAGGGACTGTCCTTGAAATGCGCGGCAGTCAGGCTGTCCACCACCACGGTCAATCCTCTGGATGCCAAAAACGCGGCCAAACGCGACAACGGCACGACGATTTCCGGGACATTGTGTTTGCCGATCAGCGCGACATTTTGGAAGGGAAATTTCATGTATGCGATTAAACCACATCGCCCCTGCAATGACAAAGCCGGCAGGCAAGACAAGCGCCTGAAATACCCCGCGATAACCTGTCGGATGAGCAAGTTCCCGCTATAATCCGGAAATATAATCAGACAATGATTCTATTTCGGTATCGGTCAGGGTTTTGGCGGCTTTGTTCATCACACCGTCCGGGCTGTTGCTGCGATCGCCGCTACGCCAATGGATCAGCTGAACGCGCAGATATGCCTTGTGCTGGCCGCCGATGACAGGATAGGTCGCGATGGCGGGAACCTTGCCATTTTCCCCGTGGCAACCGGCGCATGACGGAATGCCTCTGACCGGATCACCTTTCTGGAATAGTTTTTCTGCAACCGGATTGCCCCCGCTACCCTCGCCCTGCATTTTTTTCAGGCCGGCAAAATAAGACGCAATATCGGCCAGTTCTGTATCGCTGACCGACTTCGAGATCGCACTCATGATCTGGTGGGTGCGCGCTCCGGACTGACAATCGCGCAGCTGCTTTGCAATATAGGGGCATATTGTCCGGCAAGATCGGGAATCAGATCCACGAAACTGATGCCTTCCTCGCCATGGCAACCTTGACAAAGGCTGGATTCGGACTTGCCCGCAACCGGGTCGCCCCAGCCCAGGGACTGTTTGACCCTGTCGGTGAGTTCGGCGGCGCAGGCTGCCGTACCGGCAAACAGGACGGCAGCGAGCAAAGCGGCAATGGTATTTTTTTGCAAACAGATCATGAAGCCCCGGCAGCGATGAGTGACGATCCGATTAAATCATATCGCCCGGGCAATGATAAGTCCGGCGATGGGTGGTATAAACCTGTCTGTCCCTTTACATTGATGGCGCACCGGAACCTATCGTGAAAACTCCACCCCAAAATCGCGAGGCCACGCCCGCGGTAGAATTGCGCCCTACTGCAGAGTTGCAGAATATGGCAGAGTTGCGCAGCTTGGCACTGTTCTGGCTTGCGGAATGCGATGCAGTACGCAAGGCTGAAGGGGTGCGCCTGCTGGCGAATTCGTGGCTGTCGGGTGCAATAGAACTGGATATGCATGCGGCATTGACCGCGCATCAGCCCATCCCCGGCAAGCCGGACAAACCGGAACTGGTACCCCCGCTCTCAGTCAGGCGCCGCTCGATGATCACGCCGGAAGGCCGCGCCATCCTGGTCCACGCTCTGGCACATATCGAGTTCAATGCCATCAATCTGGCGCTGGATGCGATCTGGCGGTTTGCCGATATGCCGCGCGAGTATTACGCCGACTGGCTGCAAGTGGCGGATGAGGAGGCACTGCATTTCTCGCTGCTGACCGGACACCTGCAAGAGCAGGGATATGGTTACGGTGATTTCCCAGCGCACAACAGCCTGTGGGAGATGGCCGCAAAAACCCGGCACGACATCCTTGCGCGCATCGCGCTGGTGCCGCGCACCATGGAAGCGCGCGGACTGGATGCCACCCCGCAGGTGCGAGCCAAACTTGCGCAGGCAGGGGACACGTCCGCCGCCGCGATCCTGGATATCATCCTGCGCGACGAGATCGGCCATGTCGCCATCGGTAACCGCTGGTACAACTGGCTGTGTGCACAACGCGGTTTGGAACCGGTAGCCACCTATGCCCGCCTGGCAGCCGAACATCAAGCGCCGGTGATGCGTGGGCCGTTCAATCTGGAAGCGCGGCGGGCGGCGGGATTCAGCGAGTTGGAGTTGGCTGCGTTGCCCACACAATTAAAATGATTCGGCTCATTCATCGCACTCCACGAAATTATTGCCGGGCTACCCCCGGTGAACTACCCGGCGCAGAATACCTCACGCATCAATCCTCTTTCACCCTGAACCACGCCGCATACAGCGCCGGTAGGAACAGGCAAGTCAGCAAGGTAGCGACGACCAGTCCGCCCATGATCGACACCGCCATCGGCCCCCAGAACACCTGGCGGGTCAACGGGATCATCGCCAGAATGGACGCGGCAGCGGTCAGCATGATGGGACGGAAGCGGCGCACCGTGGAGCTGACAATGGCTTGCCATTGGGTCTTGCCGTCTTCCTCATCCTGGCGAATTTGATCCACCAGTATCACCGCGTTGCGCATGATCATTCCCGCCAGCGCAATGAAGCCGAGATTGGCGACGAAGCCAAACGGCACCCGGAACACCAGCAGCGCCATCGTGACACCGATTAACCCGAGCGGCGCGGTCAGAAACACAATCACGGTGCGGCTGATGCTTTGCAGCTGGATCATCAACAGCGTGAACACGCCGACCAGCATCAGCGGCATGACTTTCATGATGGCGGTTTGACCCTTGGCAGATTCTTCGATGCTACCGCCCATTTCGATGCGGTACCCGATAGGCAGTTTGGCGCGCACGGTATCCAGTTGCGCATTGAGTTGCGTGGAGACCGTCGCGGGCTGAGTCGAGTCTGCCATGTCAGCACGCACGGTCATGGTGGGCAGGCGATTGCGCCGCCAGATCAGGCCTTCCTCCAAGACCGGAACCAGCTTGGCAACTTGCGCCAGCGGCACATGCCGACCACCCGACAATGGAATATCCAGATCAGGCAAGTGATCCAGCGTACGCGCACCGCCCCTACACAGTGAGGCGGAATCCTGTGGTACAGCATGAGCGGCTGTGCGAGCATTCCCGCACCAAACGCTATTGCGCACCGTGTCATGCTCGCTGCCCGTATTACCGCGCCACACCACGTCGATCAACTGGTCGCCTTCGCGGTATTGGGTGAGCGCCACACCATTCAGCCAGCCTTGCAGTGCCTGTGATATCTCCTGACTGGAAGTGCCGAGCTGGCGCGCGCGGTCCTGGTTGACCTCGACGCGGACACTTTTGATTTTTTCATTCCAGTCGAAATTGACGTTTTGCAAATGCTCGTCGCCGCGCATCAGGGTCGCGACTTGTTCGGAGATTTCACGCAGCTTCGCAAAATCCCCACCCATCACGCGAAACTGCACCGGAAAGCCGATCGGCGGGCCGTTCTCCAGCCGCACCACACGCACGCGCAGGTGCGAGTAGCCGCCATCGGGCGCGGCGAATTTCGCCTCCAGGCGGCGCTTGATGTCTTCGCGTTCTTTCAGCCCTTTGCTGACGATAACAAACTGCGCAAAGTTGTCGGCGAACAATTGCTGATCGAGCGACAGGAAAAAACGCGGCGCACCATTGCCAATATAGGAAGAAGAATAGGCGACGCCGGGATCATCCTTGAGCAACTTCTCGATGCGCTCCACTTCATGTTCAGTAGCCTTGAGCGATGCGCCTTGCGGCAGCCATACATCCACCATCAGCTCCAACCGGCTGGCGGCGGGAAAGAACTGTTTCTGCACGCCTATACCAAACGCCACGATAGACAGCACGAAGATCAGCACGGTCGCGAGTATTACTTTCCAGCGGTTGCGCAAACACCACTCCACCACGGCGCGCAGACGGCGATAGAACGGCGTGTCATAGACATCCGCACCATGCCGTTGTATCTTAGCGATGAGTTTTCCCGGGTCGAGCAATCTGTAGCCGAGGTAAGGCGTGAATACCACCGCGACGACCCACGACACCAGCAGAGCGATGGTGACCACCTGAAAGATCGAGATGGTATATTCGCTAGCTGCCGACTTGGAAAATCCCACCGGTGTGAATGCGGCGGCGGTGATCAGCGTGCCGGTGAGCATCGGGAAAGCGGTCGAGGTATAGGCGAAGGTGGCGGCCTTGAAACGGTCCCAGCCCTGCTCCATTTTCACCACCATCATTTCTGCGGCGATGATCGCATCGTCCACCAACAGACCGAGCGAGATCACCAGCGCCCCCAGCGAGATGCGCTGCAAATCGATGCCGAATATTTTCATCATAAAGAATGTGATCGCCAGCACCAGCGGGATGGACAATGCCACCACCGTTCCGGTGCGCCAGCCCAGGCTCAGGAATGACACGGCGAGCACGATCAGCACCGCCTCGGTCAGCGAGCGCTCGAACAAGGTGATCGAACCCTTGACCACTTCCGGTTGATTGGCGACCACGTGCACCTCCACCCCGGACGGAAGCTGGGCGGAAATATTTTTCATCGCTTGCTTCAGGTTTTCGCCGAGATCGATCACGTTACCGCCCTTGTCCATGATCACGCCGATGCCGATCGCGGGCTGCCCGCCGACATGCATCCGCGGGCTGGGCGGATCGGCGAGCCCGCGGCTCACTTTGGCGATGTCGCCCAGACGGAAGTGCTGCCCATTGACCTGCAGGTCGACGTTACGCACCTTGGCAACGCTGTCGAAGCCGCCGCTCACGCGCAATCGAATGCGGTCGCTGTCCGTTTCGACGAAACCGGCAGGGTTCACCGCATTCTGTTTTTGCAGCGCCTCGCCCACCTGTTGCGGTGTGATGCCCAGACTGGCGAGGCGATTGGGCGACACATCGATGTATACCTTGTCGTCCTGCACGCCGATCAACTCGACGCGCTTCACATCCGGCACGCGCTTCAGATCGATCGCGATACGATCCGCATAACGGCGCAGTGCGCTAAGATCGAAACCGTCACCGGTCAGCGCGAAGATGTTGATCTGCACGTCGCCGAATTCATCATTGGGAAACGGGCCCTGCACGCCGGTCGGCAGGGTGTGACGGATGTCATCCAGTTTTTTGCGCACTTGCCGCCAAGCTTCCGGCACTTCCGGCTTGGGCGTGTAATCCTTGAGGACCACGAACACCAGCGATTCGCCCGGCTTGGAAGCCGAACGCAGCACATCTACCCACGGTGTTTCCTGCAATTTCCTTTCGATACGTTCGCTCAGTTCGCGCTCGACCTCCTGCGCCGTCGCCCCCGGCCACAGGGTGCGCACCACCATCACCTTGAAGGTGAAGTCCGGGTCTTCCGCGCGGCCGAGATTGAGGTAGGAGATCACCCCTGCCGCCATCAGCACGATGATGAGATACAGCACCATCTGCTGATGCGTCAACGACCATGCGGACAAATTAGGTCCTTTCATTGCGCGTTACCGTCTGCGAATTCCCCCTCAATGATGCGTATCTTTTCTCCCGCGCTGAGTTTGTGCACACCGGCACTGACGATGCGTTCGCCCGCCGCCACACCGCCGACGATCACCGCGCCGTTATCGCGATAGGCTGCGACCTCTACCTGCCGCAAACTGATACTGTAATCCGCAGCCACGACCCACACTGCCGCCTGATCGCCCTGCTGGAATATCGCCGACAACGGCACGATCAGCTTGTCACGTTTGTCATTACTTTTGAAACGCACCTGTGCCGTCATGCCCAATGCCGCCCGCGCATCCGCACCACTCAACGCGACCCGCGCCGCATAGGTGCGACTGACCGGCTCCGCTGCCGGAGACAATTCGCGCAAGCGACCACTAAAATGCGACGCTTCATTTCCGGAAGACCACAGCGAAACATCGGCTGGCGCACCGACTTTAAGACCCGCAAATTGTGATTCCGGTATCGCGATCGCCACTTCGCGCTCGCCGTCTTGCGCCAGACGCAGCACTGCCTGGCCTGCGCTGACCACTTGCCCGACCTCCGCCAACGTTGCGGCGATCACACCGGCATGATCGGCACGCAATGTGGTGTAATTGGCCTGGTTTCCGGCCAGCCCGGCTTGGGCGGCGGCCGCCTTGAGCGCGGCCTCCTTGGCGTCCAGTGCCGACTGACTGACAAAATTTTGATTGTGCAACTCGCGGTAACGTTTCGCCTCGGCATCGGCCAACTGGTACTGTGCTTCAGTAGCACTCGCTTGCAATCCGGTATCGCCGGGATCCAGGCGTATCAGCACTTGTCCTGCCTGAACCCGCGCACCAGCATCCACCAGGCGCTCGACGATTTTCCCGCCAATCCGAAACCCCAGTTGCGTCTCGTGGCGCGCGCGAATCTCACCGCTATATGCATTGCCGCTATCGGAGACAACAGCACCAACCACCAGCGTCAGGGTCGGCTGCCCGATTTTGGCCGACTCGGTTTTTGCTGATGGGGCAGATTCCTTGCCGCATCCGGCGAGAACGGATGCAAGCACGAGTAGTAAAACACTAAGCTTCATGTCGAATTGGAGATGATCGAAAATGGATACGCAATGTAGGGTCAGGGTTTGTAACTGTCAACTCTAGCGGTGGTTTAAACAGGCCTACTTGGTAACCCAGCCATCCCAGTTCGGATAATTCGGAATAGATACCGTATCCGCATCATAGACACCCTTATCGGCCTGGGTGTGGCACTTGTCACAGAAACTCAGCGACTTCACGCCATTGTTGCCCTTGATCATTTTATCGGGGATATCGTGGTGCTTGCGCGAGATATAGCGCAGCTCGGTGATCCGCAGCGGAGCCGGGTCTTGCACCGTGGCAACAGCGATCTTGCGCGATCGTTTGTACCAGGATTTATCCGCCGCGTTGTCCACCGCGTAATCATGGATGACTTTCAGGGTGTCCTTGTCAAGCTCGGCATTGACACCAAAATGTTTGCGCAACGCCTCGGCATTCAGCAGCGCTTCCCAGGACTTTGCCGGCAACAAGCCGGGTTGATAGGCGAAGTGACATCCCCCGCATTCGTCTTGATACTGCTTGTCGGTAACCGGCTTCACTTCTTTTTGACGATTAAAATTAATCGCCCAGAGCCAAAAGTTTTCTTCCGCTTCGGCATAAGCGCTATTCACTGACAGAGCGGCGGCTAACAATGCGGCGACTTTCAATTGCGTTTGCATCATCTCACCCCGTTACCAAGTCAATTTAATGGCGACAAGCATAGCTGCGGCGCCTAACTCGGCAATACCCGAATGGCTGGTTGGCTCGGTGGACTTTGCCGATTTATTCACTGCATAAAGCATCAGCAGCGCACCTCCGGCAGCCAGCCGCGCGTGCATCTTATCGGGATCGGTAAAGGCGTCTTCCCAATGAATGTCGTTCCAGTGATAAAGTAGTCCGGTCATCACCGTGGCGATGGCCATTGCAGCTGTAGCTCGTGCCAGCCTGGTGTGGGTAGTTCCGGATGTCTGCCTCGGCGCCGTCTGCGAAACACCTTCAGCGTCATCTGGTGCGGCCAACATCGTCAAGCCCGCTAACGTCACGGTGCCCAGACCCAGATATTGGTGA
>JAYVKW010000025.1:0-7445 GCA_043768015.1 Gallionella sp. | reverse complement strand
GTTAGCGACGACATTCTTGGGCCCAGCGAGGCTTTTCGAGGGCAGATGGATTACTTTGCGCACAGCCGCGACACCACGAGAATGATCGAAAAGTTGGCCCATCTGCAGCCCAATGTGCTGGCCTGCATGCATGGCAGCGCATGGTCAGGTGACGGTGCCGGCCTGCTGCGCAGACTGGGCGCATCGCTAGCACAACCCTGATATAGCAGCGAGAACGGACGTTGCTAGATCCAGCTTTGGTCTTGTACAGCAGCGTCTCTCGGATCGAGGCTGCACGACCCTGATATGCAGAAAACGGCAATGCATAGCAATGGTCGAACGACTGGAACAGACACTTAGCTGCCTGTCAGGAGCCATGTATATTGTTACGCACTATGCAGCTTCAACATCGCCGCTTCGGTCTTTCCTTCGATGACCAGATGCGCGATGTTCTGCGCTTGTTGCATGGCATCGTCTATCAGTTCGCGTTCTTCGCGGCGCGGATCGTTCAACACGTAATTGACTACTTCGGTGCGTTCGCCGGGATGGCCGATGCCGATACGCAGTCGCCAGAAATCCTTGCTGGCTAGATGCGCGATGATGTCTTTCAGGCCGTTGTGTCCGCCGTGTCCGCCGCCCATTTTCAGGCGGACCACACCCGGTGGCAGATCCAGTTCGTCATGCACGACCAGCATTTCTGAGGGTTCGATCTTGTAGAACTGCGCCAGCGCGCCGACGGATCGCCCGCTCACATTCATGAAGGTTTGCGGTTTGAGCAGCAATACTTCATGTCCGTGCAACTGACCGCGCGCAGTTAGGCCGTGAAACCTGGCCTCGCTTTTGAAACTCAACTTTTGCAGGCGCGCGAGTTCGTCCAGCCACATAAAGCCAACATTATGCCGGGTGGTTTCGTATTCGCGTCCGGGGTTGCCCAGACCAACGATCAAACGTATTGCTGTCATGCTGTCATAGTAGCTGAATAAATGATGACTCTATAATTCAAAATCCAAGTGAGACAAGGCGCGAAGGCAATTTTAGCGCGTCGAGGCACCATGAAAAAACCCGCCATGCTCTCATCAGCGATGGCGGGTTTTGCAGCCAGTCGATTTACTTGGCTTGTTTGGTTACTTGGCTTTTTTAGCGGCAGGAGCGGCAGGGGCAGCTGCCGCAGGCGCAGCTGCGCCCGCTTTAGCGGCTCCCACAGCTGGCGCAGGAGCTGATGCCGCTGACGCAGCTGCAGCGGCATCAGCCTCGGCAGTCACTTCAGCTTCAGCCATACCACGCGGCACTTGCACGGTAGCCACCACCGCTTCAGCGGCATGTGCCCCGTGTGCGGCAGCTTGCACGCCATTGGGCAATTTCAGGTCGGCCACGTGGATGGAATGGCCCAGTACCAGATGCGCCAAGTCCACTTCGATGAAGGCTGGCAGATCCTTGGGCAAGCAAGTGATGTCCAGATCGGTCATCACGTGGCTGATCTTGCCGCCGCCGTCCTTCACGCCCGGCGCGATATCCGCATTCAGGAAATGCAGCGGCACTTTGATGTGCATCTTTTTATTTGCATCCACGCGCTGGAAGTCGATGTGTTGCACTTGCTGGCGGAACGGGTGCATCACGAAATCGCGCAATAGCACGGGTTCTTTTTTGCCACCCAGGTTCAACGTCAATATGGATGCGTGGAACGCCTCTGCACGCAGCTTGTGGTACAGCTCATTGTGATCCAGCTCGATCATGTTCACGTCGCCCGCGCCATACACAACACCTGGCACGCGGCCGGTGTTACGCAGACGGCGGCTCGCACCCGTTCCTTGCGCCTTACGATTTGTTGCATTGATCTCAATTGCCATTTTACTTCTCCTAAAAACAGAATCGTCCGCGACCAGACGATCCTTATATTGCGATAGCCAACATGGCTACCGCCAAAAACTTATTCAGTGAATAGCGAACTCACCGACTCTTCACTATTGATGCGGCGTATCGTTTCCGCCAGTAATTCCGCCGTGCTCAATTGACGGATGCGCTTGCAGTTGCGTGCTGCTTCGCTCAGCGGGATGGTGTCGGTAACGACCAATTCATCCATCGCGGAATTCTCGATGCGCTCGATGGCCGGGCCGGATAACACCGCATGGGTACAGTAGGCCAACACGCGTGCCGCGCCTTTTTCCTTCAATGCGTTGGCGGCTTCGCACAGTGTGTTGGCGGTATCCACCATGTCGTCCATGATTATACAAGTGCGTCCCGTCACCTCGCCGATAATATTCATTACCTTCGCCACATTCGGCTTGGGGCGGCGCTTGTCGATGATCGCCAAGTCCGCATCCAGTTGTTTCGCCAGCGCGCGGGCACGTACCACGCCGCCCACGTCCGGCGATACCACGATCAGATTCGGGTAGTTGTGCTTCCACACGTCGGACAGCAAGATCGGGCTGGCGTAAATGTTGTCCACCGGAATATCGAAAAACCCCTGAATCTGGTCGGAGTGCAAATCCATGGTCAGCAAACGATCCACGCCGGCACTGCTCAACATGTCTGCAACCAGCTTTGCGGTGATCGCGACACGCGCCGAACGCGGACGGCGATCTTGGCGCGCGTAGCCGAAATACGGCATCGCAGCAGTGATACGTCCGGCAGAGGCGCGCTTCAACGCGTCCACCATCACCATCACTTCCATCAGGTTGTCATTGGTCGGGGCGCAAGTGGATTGCAACACGAACACATCCCGTCCACGCACGTTCTCAAGGAGCTCGACTTGCACTTCACCGTCGGAGAAACGCCCGACCGTGGCGCGACCGAGGTGTATATGCAGATGCCGCGCAACCGCTTCCGCGAGCTTGGGATTGGCATTGCCGGTGAACACCATCAAGCTGTCATAAGACACGTGCGACCCCTTAAAGAATCAAAACACCTGGGGCTTGCGCCCCGAGAATCGTACAGGGGCTCGCGCCCCGAAAACTGGCTGGGGAGGTAGGGATCGAACCTACGAATGCTGGAATCAAAATCCAGTGCCTTACCACTTGGCGACTCCCCAATAAACCTACCGCAACCGCCAACAACCTACTATTCGTAAGTTTGCAAGCAAATGCCTTACTCGAGCACCCAATCATGCAACGGATGATTTGCTAAACCTTGTGCCACCACACCGCTCATCCCGTGCGGCAACTGTGTCATTACTGCTTCGGCCTGACTGCGATTGGCAAACTCAGCGAACACACATGCACCCGACCCGGTCATCATCGCTTTACCGAATTTATCGAGGCTAGCTATATAATGCGCCACTTCCGGGTAGAGATCGCATACCACGGATTGCAAATCGTTATGAAATTGCCGCCCCGCTTGTTGCTGTTCAAAAAGGGCGCGCATTGTGATGGAAACCTTATCACGTGTCAATTCCGGATGCGCAAAATCCAGCTGCGCAAAAATCTGCGCGGTCGGCACCTGTATCGGCGGGAACAGCACCACGTACCACGCATCCGGCAAAGGATAGGCTTGCAACTCTTCGCCCACCCCCTCGGCGAAAGCGTTTTCGCCGAACACGAACACTGGCACATCCGCGCCCAAACGCAAGCCTAGTTGCATCAAGCGTGTGCGTGATAGACCCAATGACCACAGGCGATTCAGCGCGATCAAGGTAGTCGCCGCGTCCGAGCTGCCGCCCCCCAAACCGCCGCCCATCGGGATGCGCTTTTCCACCGCGATGTCCGCGCCCAATCTGCACCCGGCCTCGCTTTGCAACAGGCGCGCCGCACGCACGCACAAATCCTGTTCCTCCGCCACGCCCTCGACAACATTGGTACGCCGCACCACGCCGTCTTCGCGCAAACTGAAGCGCAGTGTGTCATGCAGGTCAATGAAGCGGAACAGGGTTTGCAGCAGATGATAGCCGTTCGGCCTGCGCCCGACGACATGCAGGAACAAGTTTAATTTTGCCGGTGCGGGGCAAGTGAGGTTCACTGCGGATTCCATTCCCACTCGTCGATCAGCAACTGCATTTGTAAATCTTCATGATTTAACTGCAAGCGCGTGGGCATGCTGTCCGGGGCAGCGTTTGCATAATGCAGGTAGCGCACTTCCCAGCCATCCTGACGCAGCACAGAGATTCGGCCATCGCTATCGCGTTCGATTTGCGCCGGGCTATAGTCGGCGGGCAGACCCAGCACCCACCGCTGCAGGCCGAGCAGCGGCAAATGCCAACCCAGTACCTGTTGCATCAACGCTTCCGCATCTACATCCTGATAGTGTTTGTTGCCATTATCCAGGGTTGCATGGCTATCATCGCGATAAACGCGCGCGGCAGTTTGCCCGAGCGGGGTGAGCAGCAGGATTTCATCGGATTGCGCCCGATGTGTCCAGTGCAGGCCGGCGGAATGCCGCTCGCCCCGATGATCGATCGAGATGCGTCCGTTCATTGCGAACGGCGCGGATTCAGGATGTGCGGGGCGCGCAACCGGCGTCGGGGCGGGGGTTAATAACGCGCAGCCGCCCAACACCGTCAGCCCGACAAAAACCACCCACCGCATCATCAGGGATCGAATTTTTTGATGACCGCTTGCAGTTGCTCATTGCCGGAATTTTCCTTGAGGCTATTCTGCCAAATCTTTTTGGCTTCCTCTTTATCGCCGCGCACCCACAGCACTTCGCCCAGATGCGCGGCGATCTCGGGGTTGGCATTGTCGGCGTAAGCGCGCCGCAACATCTTTACGCTGTCATCCAGCTTGCCGCTGCGATAGTAGCCCCAGCCCACACTGTCCATGATGGCGGCATCATCAGGCGCAAGCTGCAGGGCTTTTTCCACCAGCTGCATCGCTTCCGGAATGCGTTCGTTGCGTTCCAGCAGGCCGTAGCCCAGCGCATTGTAGGCTTGCGCGTGATCCGGTTTGATTTTGATCAGTCTGCGCATCAATTGCTCGAACACGTCAGGCTTGCCGATCTTGTCGGCCGCCATTGCGGTCTCGTAAAGCAGATCAATATGGTTGGGCAGCTTCTCCAGGGCTTGATTCAACACCCGGTATGCCTCGTCGAATTGATTCGCGTCGCGCAATAATTGCGCCTCGACCATCACCAGTTGCGCGCGCTGCTGATCGTCAGTGGTTCGCGCCTGTTGCAACAGCTGGCGCGCTTCGGCAAGTTGACCGCGCTTGCTCAGCAAATAAGCGGTGCGGATCTGCGCAGCCAGCAGATATTCGCCACCCTTGACCTCGCGATAATAGGCGATCGCCTCTTCCCCGTTTTTCTTCGCCTCGCTCAACTGCCCGAGGTAATACTGCACCGTATCCTGGTCTTTCTTGCCTTTGCTGAGGGACTGCTTGAGCTGTATCTCCGCACTCTTCAAATCGTTCAACTGCAGCGAGATCAGCGCGATGGCATAGGCGAAATCCGGGTTATCGGGATTGTCGTCCGCCATGCGCTGAAACTCGTCCCGCGCCGGCTTGTATTGCTTTTGATCAAGTAACGCGCGCGCATATTGCAAACGAATTTCACGCGCATCGGGATAGCGCGACAAATAGCCGCGCAACACCTCCAAACCCTGTTGCGGCGCATTCTTCTGCAACAAAAGCGCCTCCAGTGAGGCCGCCATATCCCATTCGGGACGCAGGCTGCGCGCCTGTCTTACCTCGGTTAACGTCAGCTCCCCGTCGCCGGACGCTTGCGCCAATTGCGCCACTGCCCAATGTGCTTCAGCCACACGCGGGTAGAGCTGCGCGAGTTCGCGCATCAGCTTCAACGCCGCCGCCTTATCCGGATAGGCAGCCAGCATTTGGTAAATCTGGATAAAATTCTGCGCGGAATGGGCTTCGTCCGCTTTTAATAATTTAACCAATTCCTCTTCGGCTTCGGCCAGCTTGCCGCTGCGCACCAATACCGAAGACAGCATACGTCTCGCCATCAGCGAAGACGGATCGGCATCACGCCAAATCCTGAGCGCCTCGATAGCCTTGTCGCTTTGGCCGAATTGAAGCGCCAGGTGGGCGGCGCGCATGGCAAGGCGCGGGTCGCGCGTTTTCTTTGCCAAATCCGCACTACCTTCGACAGCGAGAATATCGTTGCCACGCTGACCGGCGATTTCGGATAGCAAAAATTCATAGAGCAACTCGCTGCTCAATTCAACGTTGGGCAACACCTGCGGCACTTCTGCCTGCGGCTCAGGCTGCTCGGCCTGAGCCGCAGCCTCCGGTTGCCCAGTCTGATTCCCAGCCGGGTTTACTGGGGCATGCGCACAAGCGGTGAGCAGCAAACTGCCGAGAAGGATGTATTTGAACCCAGGGTCTATTCGTAAATAATTCGTCATAACAATACTGCTTTTGATGTGGGCGCACATAATAGGTTATATTTAGCCAAACTCACAACCATGACGACCACTAGCCCTTGCCTAACCCCATTCCCGAAATAACCCTTTCCGCACGCAACCTGACGCGCCGCTTCGGCAATCTTCAGGTCATCCATGACGTGTCGCTTGAATTGAGGCGCGGTGAGGTGTTGGGCCTGCTCGGACACAACGGCGCGGGAAAAACCACCACGCTGCAAATGCTGACCGGCTGTTTGCTGCCGAATAGCGGCGAAATAGAAATCTGCGGCATCAGCCTGTTGCGTCAGTCCACGCTGGCGAAAGCCCATCTCGGCTACCTGCCGGAAACCCCGCCGCTTTACCGCGAACTCAGCGTGAATGCTTACCTGACCTTTGCGGCGCGATTGCGCGGCATGAAGACTGCCACAGTGGCCGAGGCGCTGGCGCAGACCAGGCAGCGCTGTGGCCTGGAAGATGTCGGCAAAAAAATCATCGGGACGTTATCCAAGGGTTTTCAGCAGCGCGTCGGCATCGCGCAGGCCATCATCCACCGCCCCGCTGTGATCGTGCTGGACGAACCCACTGTCGGCCTCGACCCCGCGCAAATCCGCGGGATACGCAGCCTGATCCGCGAATTGGGCGATACCCACAGCGTGATCTTATCCACGCATTTGCTCAGCGAAGTGGAAAGCGTCTGCGACCGCGTTGAAATCATGCAGCACGGCAAGCTGATCTATGGCGACACCAGCGCGCACATGCAGCAACACGGCAGCGTATCCGGCTTCACCATCAGCCTGCGCAACCCGCCGCCGCTGAGTGTTCTGGAAGGCGTTGCCGGCGTCAGCCACGTCGAGCAACTTTCCGCCACGCAGTTCCGCGTGTTGCATGCGCCGACCACTGACCCTAAAAGTGAAGTGCTGATGCTGGCAGGCCAACAAGGCTGGCAACTGGAACAGCTTACGCCGCTGCAAGCCACGCTGGAAGACGTGTTCGTGAAAATTACCGATGCGGAAACGGCCACAACGGAAGAGGCAAAATGATGCAAGCATGTTTCTGCGGAGAATTATTTATCCCGGATAATCTATTAGGGAGGAAACGCCGTTTTCCGAAAAACTTTTGGCCGGGCATCCGTAGGAGCGCAACTTGTTGCGCGATGGTTCTGGATCGCCCGATAAATCGGGCT
>JAYVKW010000024.1:0-2896 GCA_043768015.1 Gallionella sp. | reverse complement strand
ACGGGCTCGTCGAGGCAGATGGAAAGAGTCTGGTTGAAATTTTGGTAAGCAGCGGGCTGGCGCGCATTGTGGGGCAAGTGGCGCCGCTGCCGAACGGTGAGAAATCGACTGCCTATAAAAAAAGACTCGCCGTGATGGAAGGTGAAGCCAGGAAGCAACGCCTTGGTGTGTGGGCGCATTCGACAAAATGATGGGTTGGGTATTTGGATGGAGACTGCGAATATTTTTTCGTCGGCCATTTCTTGCCGTGCAACCGTACAGGTATTTTGCGTTTCCATAACTACGCCACTTAGTGGCATAATTGCACTATGAAGCGAGTATTCAAAACCCGCCATTTCGGTCGCTGGATGCGAAAGACGGAACTGACGGACGACGCGTTGTGTGCGGCGGTGCATGAGATGGCGCAAGGACTGATCGATGCCGACCTTGGTGGCGGAGTGGTAAAAAACGGATCGGGCTTGCAGGTCGTGGCAAACGTGGCGGTGCAAGAACATTGGTGGCCACCAACAAGGGTAGCAGATGGTTTTTCGTCTATGGGTTCGAGAAAAATGATCGCGCCAGCATCGCAGGCGATGAACTGGCGGCAGTGCAGGATATTGCGTCGCAGTTGCTGGCCGGATCAGGGCAACAACTCGATGAAGCGGTTCAGGATGGTTCGTTACAGGAGATATGCAATGACAACAAAGCATAAGGCCAAAAGCCGAATTTTTGAAGCTGTGCACGAGACGGCTCGTGATCTGCATCGACTGGGTTTCATTGATAAACGAAAGATGCGCAAGTTCGATGTACTGTGTCTCGATCCCATTCCGGCATATGACAGTGAAAAAATTCGTGCGCTGCGTGATCATTTGCAGTTGAGTCAATCGGTGCTTGCTGCAGTACTGAATACGAGCCTCTCGACAGTGCGCAAGTGGGAAGTCGGCGACAAGCATCCAAGCGGCCCATCATTGAAATTACTGAATCTGCTGGATCGCAAGGGATTGGAAGCCGTGCTTTGAAATGGCAGGGATATTTCGGCGACTCGGCTATCCCGATTTCCCTTTTGCGGAAACATTTCATGGCGACAAAGACTAGTAGATCGCCATTTGGTGCGCCCTCCAGAACGAAAATGCTCGTAAAGCCGCGCCAGATATGAGGCTTGGCTTGACCGAGGTGACGCGCTCTTGGGTTTGAATGGGGGCAGCGATGCGGCGATACGACTGGAAGACCGATCCAGTAAAAATTGACTTCTGTACTATATAAGGTACAATTATTTCATGGCAAATGCGCCCAGACTCAACGCCGTCTTTTACGCTACTTCAAGCGGCAATGAGCCAGTGCGTGAATGGCTGAAGGGCATGCCGAAGCAGGATCGTCGCACAATCGGCGAAGACATTGCTTACGTTCAATACAAATGGCCGATTGGCAAACCGCGTGTGGATCATTTGCGCGGGGCGATCTGGGAAGTCAGAACATCGCTCGGTAACCGAATTGCGCGCACGCTGTTCGCTGTGGACGACGGCACGATGTTGCTTTTGCATGGCTTTATCAAGAAAACGCGGCAAGCCCCGGTCAGCGAAATTGCGCTGGCCGAAAAGAGATTCAAGGAGTATCAACATGGCAAAACGTAATCCGCATGTCGGTTCAAACTTTGACGACTTCCTCAAAGAGGAGGGCATGTTTGAAGCTGTTCAGGCCAAGGCGCTCAAGCGTGCGCTGTCAGAGCAAATTGAAGAGAGTATGCAGGCCGCCAATATCTCCAAGGTGAAAATGGCAGAGCTGATGGCAACCAGTCGCTCGCAACTGGACCGCGTGCTCGACCCGGACAATATCTCGGTTCAGCTCGATACGTTGATGAAAGCAGCGAGAGCGGTCGGAAAGACGGTGGAGATCAAGATCAGGAATGTGAAGAAGGCAGCGCACGCATAGTGTATGTGCGCAATGTATTTTGAGTGGCTGCGATTGCTGGCGAGAACTAAATCTGATTCTTTAGGCGGCGCGAAGCAAAACGACAGACGGTTTCGGCTAGAGTGAAAAGAGGTCAGCGTTTGCAATAAAAATCATTGCCCAGACCTTGCGATTGACTCCCCCGCATCATACAATGTGTGTACATTATTAAAATGTATCTATTAGGGGTCTCATATGCACACTGCGCGGATTTTCAACAACGGCAACAGTCAGGCGGTGCGTTTGCCCAAGCAATTCCGGGTGAACGCCACTGAGGTCTTCATACGCAAGGATGCGGTGACGGGCGATATCGTGTTGTCAACGCGTCCGACCGAGGGCGGGTGGGCGGAGTTTTTCGCGTTGCGCGATAAGACGCGAATGCCGAAAGAATTCATGAATGCGCGGTCGATGAATGTGATTGAGACGGCGCGAGATCCCTTCGCGGTCATTGCCGCTCGCACCAAGGCTGCTGTTGCTGCGTCAGCACGCCGTAAGGTGCGCTAGTGCGCTATCTGCTCGATACGGATACCGCGAGCTATGCGATCCGTGGCGCATTTCCCGCGCTTGACGCGCGGCTGGCATCGGTGGCACCGCGTGAGATGGCTATTTCCGTTATCACGCGTGCCGAGTTGTTGTTTGGACTGGAAAAGCGCGGCAACCAGCGCGGGCTTTCGCGTGTCGTGCATTCGTTTTTGGATCGCATGACCAACTTGCCGTGGGACAACGCCGCCGCCGACACATTCGCAAAAATTCGTGTGCAGTTGGAGAAGCAGGGAACGCCGATTGGATTCGCCGACATTATGATCGGTGCGCACGCGCTTTCACTGAAGGCAACACTGGTGACCAACAATCTTAAGCCCTTTCAAAAAGTGAAAGGGTTGGCGCTTGAGAACTGGATTGAATAAGCAGGGTTAAGCTAGGCGCGATTTTCAGTAGGCGGGATTGAGACTACGAATATCTTTCCGCCGAC
>JAYVKW010000023.1:0-3303 GCA_043768015.1 Gallionella sp. | reverse complement strand
TGCATATTTGTATTACACTTTGCGTTACGTATTGCAATTCAAGGAGAATGACATGGCGACATTAAACATACGCCTGCCGGACAGTCTGGATCGACAATTAAGCGCCTTGGCAGCGCAGACCCACCAGAATCGGTCTGATCTGGCGCGTACCGCGCTGGAAAAATATCTGCGTGACCAGGAACGCGAACGGCTGATGGCCGAGATGGAAATAGCCTTTCGATTTCTGGCAACCAACCCTGAGGCACACGCTGAGAGTATCGCGATTGCCGAGGAATTTCTGCCGCTTGACAATGAAGCGCTGGATATTGCCGAAGGCCGCAAGCCCGGCGATCCAGAGCCAGAGCAGTGGTGGAAATAATGCGGCGTGGCGAAATCTGGCTGGCCCGGATGAACCCCAATACCGGCGCTGAAATTGGCAAGGTTCGTCCGGCACTGGTTTTGCTGGCGCAACGCTATCTCGATGCCGGCTCGCCCGTAGTCATGGCCGCTCCCTTGACCTCCCAATATTGGCCGGACATGGCTGCGCTGCGCATCCCGGTATCGCCGCGTGGTCGCCTGCTCAAGGACAGCTTCGTGGTGCTGGAACAAATGCGTGCGCTCGACCGTAGCCAGTTCGATACCAAACTGGCCGAGCTGTCTGCGGACGAAATGCAGGCTGTGGACAGGCAACTGATGGTGATGTTCGGGATGATCATTCCACCACATTGAATAGCACCCCACGCAAAGACTTCAACCGCCCCCGCTCCGCCAGCGCCTCTGGCTGGCAAATGTCTTTCAATGAACATTCCTTGCAGCGCGCGTCATTGACCGGCGGCGGCAGTTTGCCCTCCGCCAGCATCGCCCGAATCGCGTCGGCTGTTTCGATCACCAATTGCTTGAGTGTCGGAGTGATGACAACCTCGCGCCGCCGATGGCTGCTGGCGTGGAAAATTGCGCCTTTGGGCACCGGACGGCCGAGCATTTCTTCCAGGCACATCGCCTGCGCGGCGAGCTGGATATCGTCGTGCAACTTTTGCCGCTTGGCACCGTGCTTGAATTCAACCGGGTAGATACTGCCGTCCGGGTGAAACTCGACCAGATCGGCTTTGCCGATCAGATTGTGCCGGTCGCTCCACACCGGCAGCGCGCGCTCCACCCGCACCCCGGATTTGATTTCATAGCCCGGCGTATCGACCAGATGATGCACCGCCTGACCGCGTGCGGTGTGGATGTTGTCCTCAAACGCCTGCTCCAGATGAATCAGCCCGCACTGGCGCGGGCAATAGATCCAGTGTTGGAGCGCGGAGAGCGGAATGGGGGTGTCCAAACTATCCACCACGATTTACCCCACTAGCTGTTGCAGCAAGTCATCCCGCGACAGCTCGTGATGCGCCGCAACCCCATCCAGAATCGCCGCCAGCGTACCTATCCGTAAGGGATCGTGATTGGGAATGGTGATGTGATGTTCGCCATGGGCGTGGCTGGTCAACCGCAGGTGACTGCCAGATTGCCGTGTGACCTCATAGCCAAACCGCCCAAGGCGTTTGACCAGATCCGCCCCGGACAAATCACGCGGTATTCTCATGCTGCCAATACCTCTTCACGGGTGATATGCAAGCGGATCAGGCTGGGCACTTGACCATCGTCAAAATGGCAATGCACTGCGTCGCGAACCTGCGTGTGCAGACTGGGCAGGTCGTCAGCCTCGGTCACAATATCCACGCCAACAGCGCGCGCGAGATACCCGCCTTCAGGCGCTTCTTCAACGATGAAATGGATTTCGCTCATGAAAACAACCCTCCAATAATTAAAGATGGTTTCAAGTATCGCTTATTGCTCGGGTAAAAAATATCAGCCCTAGTTTTAACCCGCGCAATGCGCTTTTTCAGCATTTGCGCAGTAACTTCACGCCAGACGGTAAATCTGCCTCATCCACCGCCACCTCGTAATCGCCAAAGCTGCGCGGTACGCTCACTCCCTCTTTGAGTTTCGGCTGAATACGCTCGAACAGGCTGTGCGCTGGGGCGTTACCCAGTTCCGACTCGTGTTTGAATACATAGAGGCCACGTGTGGACATCTCGCCGCGCGCTGCAGAGCGGTCATGTTCAAACATCTGCGCCAGCGCCTGCCACAGCAGTTCCAGATCGTCTTCGGAAAATCCGGTTTGTTTGGCGAGAAAGCTGGAAACGAAGCCGTGCGCCACGTAAAGCCCATAAGGCACAGTGTGTTTGCGGCCCATGGTGCGGTTGTCGCCGTCCTGTTTTTCAGCCTCAGCTTCGGTGGCGACGGCCATGCGGGTGATCGAATGTTCTTGCGCAATGATGGGATCAATCGAGCGGGCGAAAGTGAGCTGTACCGGGCCTCGTACCTGGCCGCAGTTGATACCCGTGGACATCACCGCGCCGAAGGTGCGCACGTCGAAAAAGTTGCGGCACATCCACCGACGCGCATCGTCCACGGCGTCACCGCCTTTGCGTTTTTTGTCGTCGCCCGCCAGCAGTTCTTCACGATCAATGCCGATGTAGGCGCGCTTGTGCTGGTTGTTGAGGATGGATTTTTCCTTCACGTAAATCTCGTACCGGCGATCAGCGGGATTCAGTTTTCCCTTGAACTCATCAGTTTGGTCTTTGGGCTGATCTTTGTCCTTGGTAAGCGCTACGAAGTTACGCATCTTGCGCTTGAGTGACACGTCGGTCATTAGCCCATGGCCAGTCTCCGCATCCATGCGCGGCAGATTGCCCGCATCGGGATCGCCGTTGGGGTTGCCATCTTTTACGTCGAACAGCAGCACGAAGTCATAGCGGTTGGTCAGGTTCATTTGGATTCCTCTTGATTGACGGTAGTAGGGGTGTCGGATTTTGTGAAGAAGGCTTGACGCTGGTGGTAGTAGCCTAGGGCGAAGCGGCCTTGGTCTTCAAGTCTGAAAATTGCTGGGTAGGCAGTGTTGGGGTCAATGCTCCAATTGATTTCTCGAAGCAGTCCGTCGAAATATCCCGCGCTTTTGGGTCGGCTACGTTTAATGTCGCGCAAGTGATGCTGATTCAGTTTTACCAATCTAGGGAAGACAGAGCGCGGGCTGCTCATTGCCGCCCCAAAGTAGGCATCTCTAATTGTTTTGTTCAATTCACGTTCCGACGCAGCTTCCTGCATCCGCTCGTAAACGGCGAACAATCTGCCAAGCCGGTACGCGGGTAGGTCGTTGGTAAGGTCGAGTGACACAGCAAACTCCTTTTCTGATCGGTGATGGGAACGGACGAGTCGGTTGAGACAAGCCTTGATGACAGCAGCACGCTCGTAAGAAACGTTGTGGACTGGTTTTCCCGT
>JAYVKW010000022.1:0-3125 GCA_043768015.1 Gallionella sp. | reverse complement strand
CGCGCAGGCTGGTCAGCCGCGCCGGAGCCTGCTGCGGCGTGAAAAACTCGCGTGGATGCGGCTCGAAAATCACCACCGCCGTTTGCAGGCCGCGCGCTTTTCCGGCTGCGCGCAACTCGTTCAGCAAGGCCTGATGGCCCAGATGCACGCCATCGAAATTACCGATGGTGAGCGCAACAGGCCGGGTAGCGAGCAGCTGTGTACTTGGAGAATAAAGACCGCGTAGAATCAACATGGGCGCGGATTATACCCGATGAAGGAGAAATTACAGGAGGTTAAGCAGCAAACAACGAGACAGATGTCTTATCTCCGTTGAACTTCACAACCGGGTACCCGTCGTGTACAGCACTTCCACATCCAGCCAAATGCCATCGCTGCTTGCAAGCTGCTGGATTTCTTGCAGATGCGCTCGCTTGAATCTTTCCATATCCTGCGGAGCAAGTTGGTTGACCAAGCCGCGAAAACCCGCATACCAAATCAGCTCCCACCATTCGTCGGCGCTGCTCAGGTAATAACCCAGGTTTTTGCGGACTACCCGCACATCGCCCAGGTTTGCGCTTGCATAGAGCGCAGTAGACTTCTCTTCGTCGCTGACACGCTTCCAGGAAACAGCTGGTCTTTCGATGCCGAATTGTTCGATACGATTGAAAAATAATTCTGCCAAGGGATGAAACGCGCTATCGTAAAAACTGGTGATGCCGACACGACCGCCTTTTTTCACTTTACTGGCGATGTGTTTGAGCAGCCCCACCATATCCTCGACAAAGAAAATGCCGAACGCACAACTCGCCGCATCAAAATGTCCATCCGGGAATGCCAGTTGCTGCATATCCATCTCGATGAAAGCGATGTTGTGTATAGAAGCTCTTTCTGCTTTGGCGCGGGCTTGACTGAGCATCCCTGCCGAAAAGTCGATGCCGGTCACATGACCCGCAGGCAGATGCTGCGCAAGCACCAGGGCGTTACTCCCTGTTCCGGTGGCAACATCAAGCAACCGTTCATCACCCTTAAGACTCAGCACATCCGCCAGATGATACGCGCTGTCCGCAAAGTATCTGAGCGCCCGATTATCGTAACCCTCCGCGACGGTATTGAACGTCTGCTTGATCATTGATTTACGTTCTTGCTCGTCCATGGTGGTGTGCGCTTTCATCGCTTCAAAATCTCTCGTGATTTTTTTCTCTCAATTTTCGCCATTCTCAAAAACGTCGCCAGCTCTTCTACCCAGCGCAGCTTTTGCTCAGGGGTAAGCTGCCGGAATGCACCCAGGCGTTCGTCACTGACGTAGTAGGTGCGGTCGCCTGGATAAAATGGGTGGGTTAATTCGGGCGGTTTTTCCATCACGCTGCTTGTCCTGTTTAAATTAGAGTCACTCAAAAATTATTCGAAGCCAACCGCTAATGTTCCGATGATCTTTTAAGGTTTGGTCACCTTACCAGTATGATGCCTACATCCGGCGCAATGCGCTTCGCTTATTGTCGCCCTACACCTTACGCGCGTTGGGGTATGTCACGGAACAGGATTTCGAGCGTTGGGTGAGACCGGCGGATATGGTGCATCCCAACAACACATGATGGCTGCTTCAATCGCGGCAACTCGGTAGGGTGGATAAAGCACCGCAGGTGTGTATCCACCGTGTGAGTGGTGGATACGACGCTACGCGTCTTTTATCCACCCTACGAAACTCAAAAAATTATTCGAAGCTGACCGTAGGTCGGGTTAGCAGTTTCACCGCGTAACCCAACATCATTTAAGAAGTTGTTGGGTTACGCAAAAATGCCGCTAACCCAACCTACGTGGGCTATGCTTGCTAGCTTCGTAAGCATTTGCGACCCCAGCATTGATCTTCGTAGCAAGCTCCTGCGATTCGCGCATGATGGATTGCACCCGCTCTAGGTTATTTTGGTGCTGCGCCCAAACATCATGCCCAACAATGGCCGCAAAATCCATTTGCGTTGGAGCCTTGGAACTCTCGTAAGCGGCGAGCCGCTTGACCCGTTCGGGGATGTCTTTAATGCCGCGTGCTGTTGGGGACAGTTTTGCATTACTGAGCATCCATGTTTTCCACTCTTTGTTGCCCTTAGATTGGTTGCATTTCCCGCAAGAAGGCACCAAGTTGTGAATTTCAGAAATGAAGCCTGTTGGTTTCTTGTCTTTGACTAGAGGACGAAGATGATCCCATTCAGAGGCGACTCCCCCGCAATAAGCGCATTGAAACGATTGAGGTGTCATGGACAGTATTTCGAGAGCCTTCTTAACCTCTTCAGCCGTGGGAGGGACGACAGGAATGATGGAATTGATGAATGCGTTCGTGATGCTTGAAGATCGTCCCGTGATCTTCATCGGGGTTGGCATTCTGAATAGCGATAAATATTCCATTGGGGATTCGCTCTAACGTCAAACAGCAAAAATATTCAGCATTGCGCTAAGCAGTCCCGCCCACCGTCAGCCCATCAATACGCACGGTAGGCTGCCCCACGCCGACCGGCACGCTCTGGCCTTCTTTGCCGCAGACACCGACACCGGGATCGAGCGCCATGTCGTTGCCTATCATCGAGATGCGCGTCAGCACGTCGGGACCGTTGCCGATCAGGGTCGCGCCTTTCACCGGATGGGTGATTTTGCCGTCTTCGATCAGGTAGGCTTCGGAGGTGGAGAACACGAATTTGCCGCTGGTGATGTCTACTTGGCCGCCGCCGAAATTCACCGCATACAAACCGTGCTTCACCGAAGCGATGATTTCCTGCGGGTCTTTGTCGCCGTTCAGCATGTAGGTGTTGGTCATGCGCGGCATCGGGATGTGCGCATAGGATTCGCGCCGCGCGTTACCGGTGACCGGCACACCCATCAAACGCGCATTCAGACTGTCCTGCAAATAACCTTTGAGGATGCCGTTCTCGATCAGCGTAGTGCATTGCGTGGCATTGCCTTCGTCGTCCATTTGCAACGAACCGCGCCGCCGCGCCAGCGTGCCGTCATCCACCACGGTCACGCCCGGCGCCGCGACGCGCTCGCCGATGCGACCCGAGAATGCCGAACTGCCCTTGCGGTTAAAATCGCCCTCCAGTCCGTGGCCGATGGCTTCGTGCAGCAGAATGCCCGGCCAGCCGTTGCCCAGCACCACG
>JAYVKW010000021.1:0-5524 GCA_043768015.1 Gallionella sp. | reverse complement strand
TTAAAGATATGGGGAGTACACGTTGCATAACGAACATCCGCAAAAGTTGGAAGCCGCATTATATGTAGTTGCCACCCCGATAGGAAATTTGCGTGACATTACCCTGCGTGCACTCGACGTGCTGGCGGCGGCAGACGTGGTTGCGGCCGAGGATACGCGCAACACTGCCCACTTGTTGGCGCATCACGGCATCAGCGCGAACAGGTTGATTGCGGTACATCAGCACAACGAGCGCGGCGCGGCAGAAAAAATCATCGCGCTATTGCAGGCCGGGAAAAGCGTGGCCTTTGTCAGTGACGCGGGCACTCCCGCCGTCAGCGACCCCGGCGCGTTGCTGGTGCAAGCGGTGCGCGCGGCGGGCTTGCGTGTCATCCCGATCCCCGGATCGAGCGCCGCAATAGCGGCCTTATCTGCGGCAGGCTTGAGCGCGCCGCATTTTTTGTTCTACGGCTTCTTGCCGAACAAATCCGCCGCACGGCGTACTGTGCTGCAATCGTTGATCAGCCATCCCTACACACTGGTGTTTTACGAAGCGCCGCATCGCATCGTCGAATGCGTGGCCGATTTGTGCGCGGTGTTGGGCGGGGAACGGCAAATCGTGCTGGCGCGCGAAATTACCAAGCTGTTCGAAACGATACATGTCTGTGCGCTGCCTGATGCCGAAGCCTGGCTGCAATCCGACAGCAACCAGCAGCGCGGCGAATTCGTAGTGCTGGTTTCCGCTGCGGTGCCGCAACCAGGTTTGTCGGTCGAAACATTAAACACGCTATCTCTGTTGCTCGAAGAATTGCCACTCAAACAAGCGGTGCAACTCGCCGCAAAAATCAGCGGAGCCAACCGCAACGAACTGTATCAGCGCGCGCTGGCGCTCAAGTCGGTGGGGGGCTGAAACTGCATAAGGCTACGGCTTTCTTGCTATTATTCTGCGGGCAGTCAAGCACCCTGCGCGTTTTAGGGTGCATGCTAAACATTGGGCGCATATTATGGACATAGTGTTTATCGACCAAAATAAGTGGATAGACCTCGCAAGAATTCGCGCTGGGAAAAGCAATTCAGCTGCAATGCGCAGCCTATATGACGAACTTAATAACGCTGTAGCGAGAGGTCGGGTTCTCTTTCCCCTTACAGTCGCGCACATACTCGAAACATCGAAGCGTAACGATCCTGTTAGCCGCGCAACCCTAGCGGAAGTACAAGCAACGTTCAGCAAGGGTTATGTTTTTAGAAGCCGCAGGGCACGACTACTGATGGAGATGCGTTGCGCCCTAAAGCGTCTGTTCGGTGAGCCACCAATCGAATTACCGCAACATTGGGCTGTCGCCCATGCCTTCATGCAGGCCTTTGAACCGTTCGACGAAATGGTCGCTTTGCCAAGTGATGCACAACGTTCTCGTTTCTTAAGTCGCAACATTGATCCGAGGGATCAACTGTACGATTACCTTGTCAACCAAGACGACTCTGCTCGCAGAACCGCGAACATCGCATTCGCATCCGAATCGACGGCATTGGTACGTCGAATCGAAGAGAGGCGGCAACGCTGGTCAGTCGAATCCAAAGATGTTCAGCGGCGAGCATATGCGGCACAACTTTTCTTAGATCATCAGGGATACGTCGCTCACGAACTAGAATCGATAGGTCGATCAGTGGGTGAAATGAAAGCATTAGGATCGTCGGCGATAGTCCAGTTCATGACTGATGTGCCTACACTCGCCGTAGAGGTTGAACTGACTATACGCTTAGAATCGCAGTCGCGCGCGATCCATGAGAATGACATTCGCGATATGCATTCCTTCTGCTCTGCTATTCCATACGCCTCGTTGGTGATTGCGGAGAACACGTTCATAACACTAGCTCGCCAATCCAAGCTGGACTCTCGCTACGGGTGCACTTTGTCCACTAAATTGGAAGAGCTCGCGGGAGCCTACCGTTGACGACAACACTTGAAACAGCCCAGCCGCAGCTGATCCACGCGCTGCTGACCGATCCGGCCTGCTACGACCATTCGGTAGGCAAAGTGCAGTTGATCGAAACGCATATCTCATGGGTGTTGCTCACCGGCGAGTTTGCCTACAAGATCAAAAAACCGGTGGATCTGGGGTTTCTGGATTTCAGCACGCTGGCGAAGCGGCAGCAGGCATGTGCCGATGAGGTGCGCTTGAATCGGCGGCTGGCGGCGGAAATTTATCTGGGCGTGGTTGCGATCACCGGCAGCGCGGCAGCCCCACGTATCAATGGCTCGTTCATCAATGATCAGAGTGAGGCCATCGAATACGCGGTGAAGATGCGCCAGTTTCCGCCGGATGCCACGCTGGATCGTCTGGCTGAGCGCGGCGAGTTGGGCAATTTGCAGATAGACCAGCTTGCTGCACGGCTGGCACGATTCCACCTCAGTGAATGTCCTTCCGCTCCTGCCAACAGTGTTTGGGGTGAGCCGGAAACGATAGCGCGGGCGGTCGCGGAAAATTTTCAACTTCTCGCCGGGCGATTGAAAGACCCCGCTGAACTAAGGCTTCTGGCCACATTGCAAAACTGGAGTGTTGCCGAGCATGAGCATCTCACTCCGTTGATGTGCGAGCGCAAACATCTGGGCAAGGTACGCGAATGCCACGGCGATCTGCATCTGGGCAATCTGGCCTGGGTGAACGGGCAGCTTATTATTTTCGACTGCATCGAATTCAATCCGGCTCTGCGCTGGATCGATGTCATGTCGGAAGTGGCTTTCTGCTACATGGACTTGCTGCACTGGAAGCACCGCGATCTGGCGTTTCGTTTTCTCAATGCATGGCTGGAAGCCAGCGGCGATTATCAGGGCGTGGCGCTGCTGCGTTATTACGCGGTGTACCGTGCGATGGTTCGCGCCAAGGTAGCGGCACTGCGTGCGGAACAGTCTTCGGGCGGCAAGGCCGAGGTGAGCGATTGTATACAACTGGCCGAACAACTGACGCTGACTGCGCCGCCACAACTCTGGATCACGCGCGGCCTGTCCGGCTCCGGCAAGACCACGCTATCCCAATCGGTGTTGCAGCAGCAAGGTATGGTGCGGCTGCGTTCCGATGTCGAGCGCAAACGATTGGCCGGTATGGCAGGCACCGCATCCAGCGGGAGCGGGATAGCAGAAGGGCTGTACACACAGGAAGTCAGCCGCCACACTTACGCTCATCTGGCAAAATTGACCGAAGGGTTGCTGGACGCGAGCTGGCCGGTGATCGTCGATGCCGCGTTTCTCGCGCGCTGGCAACGCGATTTGTTCCGCGAGATTGCGCAACGGCGCAGTGTGCGCTTTCAAATCCTGGATATTCAGGCGGACATCGTGACGCTGCGCCAGCGTGTCAGCATGCGTGCTGCTCAGGGGAAGGACGCTTCCGAGGCCGACTTGCGCGTCCTGCAACATCAGCTTGAAACGAACCAGCCGCTGGGAGACGATGAGCTTTACTTTCAAACAAGCGTTTGATACGCTCGATTCACACTTGGTGCTGCTTTAAACTTGTTGATATCCGATTTATGGTTTGGGTCATTGTGTTGTCTCACAGTGATTTTGGACATGCCTGCAAGCAGGCTGCGGCAGTGCGCGTGGTGCGAGCAATATTTTCTTTTACGGGATTCCTTATGACGACCTCAGCCAAACCGATTTTTCTGACGCTATTATTAACTGCCATTCTGGCCGCTTGTGGTGGCGGCGATAAACCCGCCGCAGGTCTGGGCCCGGGTGCGGCGATGCCGCCGCCGGAAGTGGATGTGATTACGGTTGCGCCGGGCCGGGCGACCATCACCCAGGATTTGCCGGGGCGATTGCAGGCTTATCGCACGGCGCAGGTGCGCGCGCGCGTCGAGGGCGTGGTTGAAAAAAGATTGTTCCAGGAAGGCAGCGACGTCAAGGCGGGCGAGTCTTTGTTCCAGATTGATGCACGCACCTATAGGGCGGCGGATGCATCCGCAAAGGCTGATCTGGCGATCGCCCGCCAGAACGTCGAACGGTATAAACCCCTGTTGGAAATCAGGGCAGTGAGTCAGCAGGAATTCGATCTGGCTGCAGCCAAAGCCAAACAAGCAGAATCTACAGCGATTATCGCCGCGCAGAATTTAGAAAACGCTAGCGTCCCCGCCGCTATTTCCGGACGTATCGGTCGCGCGTTGGTGACCGAGGGTGCTTTTGTTGGCAAGGGAGACGCCACGCTATTGGCCACCATCGAGCAACTCGATCCTATTTATGCCAACTTCACGCAATCCGGTTCCGATCTGTTGCGTCTGAGGCAGGCGGTCAAGGCGGGCAAACTCAAGCGCGCCGACTCCGCCAAGGTGAAATTGTTGCTGGAAGACGGCAGCATTTATCCACAGTCGGGCAAAATATTTTTCACTGATATGGCGGTTGATTCAAGCACGGGCGCGGTGTCATTACGCGCCGAATTCCCTAACCAAAAACGCGAATTGCTGCCCGGGATGTTCGTGCGTATCCGTTTCCCCGAGGCATCGGCGGAAAATGTCATCCGGCTGCCGCAACGCGCTGTGCAAGCCGGATCGCAGGGTCAGTTTGTCATGGTGGTCGGTGCGGAAAATAAAGCCACCCCGATGCCGGTGAAGACGGGGGACATGGCGGACGGCGATTTTATTATTGCCGAAGGACTGAAAGGCGGTGAGCAGGTCATCATAAATGGTTTGCAGAAAGCCCGTCCCGGCATGGTGGTGAAGCCGGTGCCCCTAGATACGGAGAAATCGGATACGCGGAAACTGGATGCATCAGAATCCGCGATAGCCGCAGCCCCTGCCGAAAAATCAGTCCACAAAAAACCAGCCAACAAAAATTAAGGTTCCCCGCCATGTTCGCAAAATTTTTTATTGACCGCCCCATCTTTGCGTGGGTGATTGCCCTCATCATCCTATTGAGCGGCGCGTTAGCCCTGCGCAATCTGCCGGTCGCTTCTTATCCAGCAGTGGCGCCGCCCGCTTTGGCTATCACGCTCAACTATCCCGGCGCTTCGGCGCAGGTGGTGGAAGAAACCGCCGTCGCGCTGGTCGAGCAGGAATTGAACGGCATCGAACATTTGCTTTATATGGATTCATCTTCCGAGCTGGGCGTCGGCACCATCACGCTGACTTTTGAGGCCGGTACCAACCTGGATGTCGCTTCGGTCGAAACACAAAACCGCGTCAAGCGTGTTGAACCCAGATTGCCGGAGGATGTGCGCCGCGTGGGCGTAACCGTGGCAAAATCGGCACGGAATTATTTGATGTTCATCGCGCTGATTTCGCCGGACAAGAGCCGCGACAATGTGGCGCTCGGCAGCTACGCCGCAGCCAACCTGCTGGAGAACATCCGCCGCGTGCCAGGCGTGGGCGAGGCGATCCTGTTCGGTACCGAATATTCGATGCGGCTGTGGCTGAAGCCCGAGAAGCTTCAGACCTATAACTTGACCCCCGGCGATATTACCCGGGCCGTGCGCGCCCAGAATACGCAGCTCGCCACCGGTGAACTCGGGCAATTGCCGGCGGCGCCCGGACAGCAGTTGAATGCGGTGATCGTGACCAA
>JAYVKW010000020.1:0-8692 GCA_043768015.1 Gallionella sp. | reverse complement strand
TACACCTATGTAGGGGGGAATCCGCTTTCTCGTATTGATCCGACTGGGGAGTTTTTCTTCCTGATTCCAGGTATTCCTATTGTGGTAGCTGCCATTGGTGATTCAGCGCTAATAACCTCTGTATGGTGGGGCCTTACCCATAGCCCATCAGCAGGGCAGATGTGTAGCAAGGAAAAAGATGTGCCTGACACAGGCCCACCAAATGAATGGATTGATGGCGAACGTCGTTCAAGAAAATATGGGCCGGATGGCAAGCCACAGGTTGACATCGATAATCCGCATCAAGGTATGCCCGATCCGCATGTACATGAATGGCCAGGTGGCGTCCGCGAACACCCCGGTAGGCCAGTCCCATGGTAGATTTATTAGAAATTTAAAACCTGAGAGCCATTTTAAATAATGTTAGAAGTGCTGAAATTGCACGTCTGTAGGAGCTGAGATGCCTGATTGGAATAAGTTTGTTGAAGGTCATTTGATAGGCATCAAAGTTTATCAAGCTGATAAGGTGGTTGTCCTTTCCCTTCAAGAGCCAGCGGGGAAAGGTTGGTTGTTAACGGCCACTGAAGTTTCCGATTTCATGGTGTTGCAGATGCGCATGCAGAATATTATTGACCGCATTTCTATTTGGAATGCGACTAGTAACGACATTGACTATCGAAGCAAACTTTATTCACTGATTCATGGAAAGTCTGTAGAAGGAAAAGATGATTTCAATTCGCCAGTTATTAATAAGGCTGTTGAAACGATACGACGAGGTGACGCTGTATTGATTGAGTTAGAACCTGTATATGGTGCGCTTGTGTTGATACTTGCAAAGGAGGTATCACTTACTGAGGGTCATGGGTAAGGCACAGGGTCAAATATAGCTAAGTAGTATGTTCTCTCTTCTCCCTCTCTTCTTCAATAAATAAAAAGCCACCCACCTCCGGTTTCCCGGAAGCGAGTGGCTTTTTTTAGCCGCTAAAAGAGGATTGCCTTCAACCGTCCTTCTTCGGCTTCTCCTCGTTGGGCATAAACCCGATAGGCCGTTTCTTCTGTGATTCCGGTGGCGTCATCAACTCCCTGATAGCATCGAACACCTGCTTGAGCTGGGCACGCGTATTGCGTGCAAAGGAATCGTGCTGCATTGCCATTACTTCGGTTTTCTCTTCCAGCGCATCGAGCTGCTTGGCCAGATCGTGGTGCGTCATGGCCAACTCGCGCAGCTTCACAAACGCCCGCATGATCGCAATGTTAACCTGCACCGCCTGCGGGCTACTCAATACCGACGACAGCATCGCCACGCCCTGTTCGGTGAAGGCATAGGGCGCGGTGCGCCGACCGCCCCATCGTAGCGTTTCCAGAGCCTCCGAACTTGAGGTCACAGATTGTGACCTCAAGACGTTAAACTCCTGATTGGTAAGTTGAAACATGAAATCCTCTGGAAACCGCTCCAGGTTACGCTTGACTGCCTGCAACAACACCTTGGTTTCCACGCCGTAGAGCGCCGCCAAGTCTGCATCCAGCAAAACCTTCTGTCCGCGCAGCAACAAAATGCGGTGCGTAATCGTTTCCAACGGCAACAGGGAATGCTTACTCATTTAACCGCCTGCTTGTTATGTGTCTTGCGCCTGAGCTGCCCATGTTCAATAAAAGTGTCAATCAATTGCAAAATCTGGCGCCGCTCCGGTGTATCCAATTTCTCGATCTGCTGCAAACGCCGCTGCATTCTTGTATCGCTTGGTTTGGCGCGCTGCTTGATAGCGGTGGTGCCGAGCAGCTCATCGGTAGAGAGTTTTAATACCCGCGCCATGATGGGCAAATGCGTTGTGGGAGGATGCTGACTTTGGCTCTCGTAATAAGCCACCATCCGCCGTGAAATACCCACCTCATCGGCAAATTCCTGTTGTGTGAAATTTCTGGCTTTGCGTAGCTCGGCTAAACGCTGGCCGAATGACATCGTTTCATCTTTGGCGACTTTCGTCATGGCAAAACATCCTTGGCAATTGTTTGAGCAATTGTAAGGGCTGTTTTTATGTTGAACGTTTTCTGGTTGACTTTGCATGTACCAATAATGTACATTGCACCGTACTATAAATCAAGCAATAATTTTTTACGTTACCCCCTTGACAGGTTTTAGCGGAGACCCAAAAAATGGCACGAATAGCAGAAACCGAAATCGAGCGGCTAAAAAATGAAGTCAGCGTGGAGCGCCTGATCGAGGGCAGCGGCATCGAACTCAAGAAAACCGGCAAAGACCTCACCGGCAAATGTCCGTTCCACGAAGATGCCACCGCCAGCCTGATCGTCACTCCCGCCAAGAACCTGTGGCACTGCTTCGGCTGCGGCGCGGCGGGTGGCCCGATAGACTGGATCATCAAAAAAAATGGCGTCAGCTTCCGCCATGCGGTCGAACTATTGCGCGACGGCATTCCCTCTTTAGCTGCTGGGGTTGAACCCGTCAAACGCACCACCGTGCGCGTCCTCGAAGCCCCGGTGTCATTCGATGCTGACGATCAAGCCCTACTCAACCAGGTAGTCGATTACTACCACGACACCTTGAAGAGCAGCCCCGACGCCTTGGCTTATTTGAAGGCACGCGGCCTCGACTCAATGGAAGCGGTAGCCCACTTCAAGCTGGGCTACGCCGACCGCACACTGGGTTTACGCCTGCCACAAAAGAACCGCGCTGCCGGAGCCGACATCCGCACCCGCCTGCAAAAGATCGGCCTCTACCGCGACTCCGGCCACGAACACTTCAACGGCTCGTTGATCGTGCCGGTGCTGGACGAAGGCTGCTTTGTTACGGAAATTTACGGCCGCAAGTTGCTGGACAACTTGCGCGCCGGAACACCGAAACATTTATACCTGCCCGGCCCGCATGCAGGCGTGTGGAACATCCAAGCCCTGCAAGCGAATAAAGAAATCATCTTGTGCGAAGCCTTAATTGATGCGCTCACCTTCTGGTGTGCCGGATACCGTAACGTCACCAGCAGCTACGGCATCGAGGGTTTTACCGACGATCACCTTGCCGCGTTCAAGCAATACGGCACCGAGCGAGTGTTGATCGCCTACGACCGCGATGAGGCAGGCGAACGCGGTGCAGCCAAGGTGGCCGAACAACTGATGGCGGCCGGCATCGAGTGTTTCCGCATCCAGTTTCCGAAAGGCATGGACGCCAACGAATACGCACTGAAAGTGACACCAGCTTCAAACAGCCTGGGGCTGGTCATCCGCAAGGCCGTGTGGTTAGGCAAGGGTAACGCGCCATCCGCACCAGTGCCGCAACTCACAGCGGCATCACAGGCGGAAGAGGTCATTTCTTTAGCCGCTGTCGTTCCAGAAAACCCCGCCACCACACAAACAGCGCCCGTCATTGAACCGCTACCATTACCCGCGAGCCCCATGCCCGAAACCGCCCGTGAACTGCCGATGGAGATCAAAGACAACGAAATAACACTCACCCTCGGCGAAGGCAAAGATGCCCGCCGTTACCGCGTGCGCGGCCTGTCTAAAAATCTCGCGGTGGACGTGCTTAAAATCAATCTGCTGGCCGGTGTTGGCGACTTCTTCCATGTCGACACGCTGGATCTGTACAGCATGAAACAACGGCAAGGCTATATTGCCCATGCCGCCATCGAATTGCAGCTTGAAGCGGGCATTCTTAAAAGCGACCTGGGTCGCGTGCTGCTGGCACTCGAACAAGTCCAGGATCAAAATATTAGCCAAACCTTGCAGCCCGTGGCCGAGCCGCAGATGGAAGCGGCGGAGCAACAGGCCGCATTATCTTTGCTCAAATCTCCCGACCTCACCAAGCGCATTCTGTCCGACTTCGCCGCCTGCGGTTTAGTCGGCGAAGAAACCAATAAACTGGTGGCGTATCTTGCCACCGTCAGCCGCAAGCTGGACAAACCCTTGGGCATCGTCATCCAGAGCAGTAGCGCGGCAGGCAAATCCTCCCTGATGGATGCGGTACTGGCCTTCGTCCCCGAAGAAGACAAAGTGAAATACAGCGCGATGACCGGCCAGAGTTTGTTTTACATGGGCGAGACGAATCTTAAAAATAAGGCGTTAGCCATCGTGGAAGAAGAAGGCGCTAGCCGTGCCAGCTATGCCTTGAAGCTGCTGCAGTCCGAAGGCGAATTGACCATAGCCAGTACCGGCAAAGACCCCGTGTCCGGCAACCTCATCACGCAACAGTATCGCGTAGAAGGCCCGGTAGCACTGCTGGTCACGACCACCGCCCGCGACATCGACGAGGAATTAATGAATCGTTGCTTAGTCCTCTCCGTTGACGAGGGCCGCGAACAAACCCGCGCCATCCATCAATTGCAGCGCGACAAAAGAACCCTGCAAGGCCTGATCGCACGGCGTGAGAAGGAATCCCTCATCCAGCTCCACCAGAACGCGCAGCGCCTGTTAAAACCGCTAGCGATCCTCAATCCCTACGCAAAATATCTGACCTTCCCCGATCAAACCACAAGATTACGCCGCGATCATGAAAAATATCTCACCCTGATCGACACCATCGCCTTTTTACATCAGCACCAGCGAGAGGTGAAGACCGCCACTCGTGGCGCACAAAACATCGAATACATCGAAGTCACCCTCGCAGACATCGAGCTGGCCAACCGCATCGCGCACGAAGTGCTAGGCCGCAGTCTGGACGAACTGCCGCCGCAGACGCGGCGTTTACTCAAGCTGATTGACGGTTATGTGGTTGCAGAATGTGCGCGACAAAACATCAAGCGCACTGATTTCCGCTTTAGCCGCAAACCGCTGCGTGCAGCGACCGGGCTATCGGATACGCAATTGCGCTTGCATCTTGAACGGCTGGTCGAGATGGAATATCTGCTGGTGCATCGCGGAAGCCGTGGACAGAGTTACGAATACGAATTGCTGTATGACGGCGCGGGTAAAAATGATCGTGTGTTCGTGCCGGGATTGATCGACCTGGACGCACTCAAGGCCGCTGCCGATACAACTACGACGGCAAGTTCGCGGGGTGAAACAGGGGAGTTCGCGGGGTCATCGCGCCCCCAACACGGGGCTAACGCGGCGGGTTCGCGGGATGAAAAATTACCCGAAATGCCAATACTAACGGGCATCACAGCCGAAAACGTCGACACCGACCCCGAACCGCACCTCCTGCAAACAAATAACAAAATCGCATCATACCCACATCCCCAATCCCAACAGCCGCTCCCTTTAGCCGCTGCCACAAGATAAGCCATGCCACGCAAAGGCCAGAAACTCAAAACCCGCAAAGCCCCGGCCATCAAACCGGTAGGCTTCAAACCCAGATCCCCCGAAGACGACCCCCTGCGACATAACCGTTTAGTGCGCTACATGGAAGAACACTTCGAATGGATGCTGGTGACCGGCTACAGCCCCGACACCGTGCGCGCCAGACGTCAGGCCATCCGCCGCTTCATCGGCTGGTGCGACGAACGCGGCCTCGATGATCCGCGCGAGATCACTCGCCCGATGCTGGAACGCTACCAGAAATATCTGTTCTATTACCGCAAGCCGGAAGGTAAAGACAGCGGAGCACCGCTTAGCATCGGCATGCAAGTGCAATATCTGGCCCCGCTCAAGACCTGGTTCAAGTGGCTGTCTCGGTCACACCACATCCTGGCTAACCCCGCCGCCGATATTGACCTGCCCAAACAGCACAAATCCCTGCCGCGCTCGGTGCCGAGCGTGCAGGAAGTCGAAGCTATCTTGAGTGAAGCCGACCCCGCCACAGCACAAGGACTCAGGGATCGCGCCATGCTGGAAACCCTCTACGCCACCGGCCTCCGCCGCATGGAACTGCCCGGCGTGAATATCTATGACGTGGACATGAATCGCGGCGTGCTATGGGTCAGGCATGGCAAGGGGCGGCGTGAACGCGTCGTGCCATTAGGAGAACGCGCGATGGCCTGGCTGGACAAATACCTCTGTGACGCCCGCCCGCAGTTACTGGCCGGTGACACCGACGCATTATTCCTAACCGACTACGGCGAAGCCGTGCAACCGCACTACGTCGCCGACAAAGTGAAACGCTACATGCAGTTTGCCGGTGTCCACAAAACCGGCAGCACCCATTTGCTCAGGCACGCCTGCGCCACCCACATGCTCGAAGGCGGTGCGGACATCCGCTACATTCAGGAAATGCTCGGCCATGCCAATTTGCAGACAACAGAAATTTATACCCATGTCTCCATCGACAAACTGATCGCCGTGCATGGCGCGACCCATCCGAGCCGATTGACGCGGCATAGGGACGACAAAAACAAAATCAGCGGGCCGAGCCTCGACGAGGCAAGAGATGCGCTGCTGGACGCGATAGCGCACGAGGACGAGGCAGAGGCAGCCCTTGTTGCAGCGGACGTGCCAGAAGCGGCACGCCGCTGAACGTGCCCCTTGGTTACCCGTTGACCGCTCCGTCACGGCGCTTGCACAAAACCCAGCAAGCCCCGCGCCGTCGCTGTTGCAGGGGTAGCTGGTAGAGCAGTTTCACGCCTGAAAGTTTTATGGTGTGGTCGCCGTTGGCGGTGGTTATGTGTCGGTGTGTAACATAACGGCGTCTTGTGCGAAGCGAGTACGCCGGGCCAACAGCCGCCCGCCCTCTGGGTTCGCACAAGAGGCCGTTATGTCTTGCGCCCTTGCGGGTAAACACCGCCACCAGGTCAACGTCCATCACCTTGCGGTGAGGGGCAGCAAAACGGGGCTGGTGAAGCGTCGCCCCTTCGCCTTTTGCTGCAAGGGCGCTGCGCGGTGTTGTTCTGGTGGGGCAGCTTCGCTCCCCCGTGGCCTTGTGCGGTCGTGGCCTTGCCACCACCGCTTGTGTTTCTTCTGTGGTGTGGTCGCTGCGCGGTGTTGTGGGGGGCGGTTTCCCGCTAACGCCCCCCAGCCCCCTGGCGGGCAAGTGAAGCAACAGCATGCCCGCACCCGTTCGTGTTACCACCCCCGGCCTATGAAAACCAGTGTTCACGCAGGCCGTGCGGAGTGTGTCCTCCTGCCGTGCCCGCTGGTCAGAGCAGCGGCCGGGGGAGGCATCACTCAAAAAAAGACAAAAGCAAATCAAAAGCGAAGGTCAAAAGCGCTCCGTTGAACGAGAAGAGAAAGCTCCCGCTGTTTGCTACAGAGGGTAGCACCGTGCTCGCCGCGTCAAGGGTGAAATGCACGGCGCAAAAGACGCGCCGCCCTTGACCCGGCTGTGCGCGGTGCTGGGCTGGCATCGCAAACAGCGCTCACGTCGAGGGCTGTATCAGTTAAAGGAGAACATCATGAAACGCAAAAACAAAATCACAATCGAACTGCCGGTTGAATTTATTGAGCTGTGCGAAGCCGATGGCGTCACGCCGGAGATGGTGTTGAGGGGGTTCATCGCCGACCTGGCCGGCATCGTGAACTGGCAGACAGCCCCCCGCAAAGACGGCTACAGCAGCAACGGCTCGGACGAGCGAGACATGGCGCAGGCCTACTACGAGCGGGTCGGGTATCCGTACTGGCACAAATAACAGCAGGGGCGGCCATGCCGCCCTTGCTTTAGCCGCTAAAGAAAAAACCGCTTGCCCTCACGTGTGCGCGTGAGCCAGAATGCGCGTCTGGAAAAAAATTCCAAATTGCTGGAGGTGTGACTTCTTTAATTCCGCGCAAACCGCTGCTGTGACTAGGCAAAATGGCTGTGTTTACGATGAAGGTGTGTCGGGGTCAATCATTTATGCATATGTCGGGGGGAATCCATTAACTCGGATAGACCCCGATGGACAGTTCTTCTTTGTTGCGGCGTTTGGTTGGGGCTGGGCCGCAGCGGCGGCCGATGCGGCTGTAGCTGCGGCAACAGGCTGGTGGGTATCGCATCAAAACAAGACTCCAAATGAAGGCGAGCCCGGCTCCTGTCATGTCAACCCTGGTAGTGGACAGGAGCGAAAATACGGCAGTGATGGTAAGCCTGAATACGACATTGATTGGGATCACGATCACGGCCAAGGCTCTCCTCATGGGCATAACTGGGACGGAGATAACCGAGATGGCGGTTGGCCGATCTCACCTTGGCCTCGTGGCCGGACTTCGGGGCAGAATCCATGACCAATTTCCAAGCAAAAAAATTGACTGTGGCAGTAATTTTTGCGCCGCATGCGCAAAGGCAGATTGAGACGCTAGCGGCTGTTATGCCGGTATGGGCAATCGAAAGCCCTGAAAACGCACGCGCAATTGCCGATGCAAGGTTGAAGTATCAATATCCATTAACGGTGTTTTTTGCACGACCTAGCGAATCAAAGGTCGATATGTGTTCTCGGATATTGTTTGATATTGATGATCATCATCCGTTCAATGAACTGAATTTATACGATGCCTCGTTGGCTGACATTGATTCAGAAGCGCTTGATATTTTGAAAATTGATGACAAACAGTCGACTGAATATGGATGTTGTCTGAGAAGGAAAATGGAACATTCAGACATCTGATTGCGATGTTGCGATATCTACGTGAGCCAGAATGCGCGTCTAGGAAAAAATTCAAAAATTGCTGGAGGTGTGACTTCTATAAATCCGCGCTAACCGTTGCTGTGACTAGGCAAAATGGCTGTGTTTACGATGAAGGTGCGTCGGGGTCAATCATTTACACCTATGTAGGGGGGAATCCGCTTTCTCGTATTGATCCGACTGGGGAGTTTTTCTTCCTGATTCCAGGTATTCCTATTGTGGTAGCTGCCATTGGT
>JAYVKW010000019.1:0-19001 GCA_043768015.1 Gallionella sp. | reverse complement strand
CGCAGTTCCTCGCTGCACAGTCGATGATGGACTGATCGCGATGGTGACCGATGTCGAAGAGGTCTATCCGCAGTTGCCACATTTTGCACTCGACGATATAAATAAACTCGTTGAGTTCATTTTGGAATTTACGCTTCATTCCAATTCTATTTCGAAGGTCAAACAAGGCGGCGACGAGTGAACGACGCTGACAGTACACTGGTACGGCTAGGAGTGAGTGAGGAAGCCAACGCAGTTTCACCGATGAAATGGGATTGGAATCAATGATAGAAGATTGCACCGCGATCATCCTGGCGGGCGGCGACTCGCAGCGCATGGGGCGCGACAAGGCGGGTCTGTTGCTGGGCGAGCAAACGCTGTTGCAACGCGTGATCGCAACCATGCAGCAAGTGTTTCCACGCGTCATCGTCAGCGTCCGTCAGCTACGCTCTGAAATAAATTTTCCGCAAGTTTGTGACGAACCGGCTGGAGAAGGAATGCCGGTGGGTAACGGGCCGCTGGCCGGACTGGTCGCCAGCCTGAGTCATGCCGCTACACCGTGGGCTTTTGTGGTGGCCTGTGATATGCCTTTCGTCGAGCCGGCAGTGGTCGAGCTGCTAGCCAAGTTCCGTTCCCAATATCAGGCGGTCGTCCCTGTCGTGCATGGCCACCCGCAACCGCTGGCAGCATTTTATGCGAAGGGTTGTCTGGGTGCGATACGCGCACATTTGGCGGGCGGCGGAAAAAATAGTTTGCGCGCCGTGCTTGAGCAGTTGCAGGTTCGCTATGTGGATGAAACGGAATTGTTGCAAGCGGATCCTGCTTTGCGCAGCTTCTTCGACCTGGATACGCCGCAGGATGTCGCGATCGCGATGCGGCATGTTAGAGGCCGTGACTCGGCGCAATAACTTGCAATGGCCAGCAAAACTTTTCTTCAAATGCGGCGATCGAACCGCATTGCGTACCATCGTCATCCAGCAAGATATCCAAAATATTGGTGATGGGTCAAGCATGGCGATGGAATATGATTCAGGGCTATCCCCGGCTGTGATTACGTTCGATCTCATGCGAAAATACGCTCACATGGAACTGCTGTATCCTTCAACCTGTTTTACACTGGCAGGCAATAATCCACGGCATATTTTATATGGCTCGCTCGTCTACAAAATCGATAACCGCCCATCGTGGCGATGCATCGCCAATTACCCGGATGAACTCAAGGATCACCCCGGTCATTGATCGGCGAACCGGCGGGCACACGCTGCGTATCCCGCCGCTCGAGCGCGATGCGGCAGGCCCGATCGCGGATACTCGCCGCCGCGGCCTGCGCGACCTGCGTATCTCGGTCACCGACCGTTGCAACTTCCGCTGCAGCTATTGCATGCCCAGGGAAGTGTTCGCCGATGATTACCAGTTCCTGCCGCACGATGAAGTGCTGACCTTTGAGGAGATCGTGCGCTTGGCGAAAATCTTTCGCGGGCACGGCGTCGAAAAGATTCGCCTGACCGGCGGTGAGCCGCTGTTGCGCAAGGAAATCGAGGTGCTGGTCGAAATGCTGGCCAGGGAATTGCCCGGCGTCGTGCTCACGCTGACCACCAACGGTTCGGCATTGAAAGCCAAGGCCGGAGCCTTGAAAGCGGCTGGCCTGGCGCGCATCAGCGTGAGCCTCGATTCGCTGGATGATGCCACTTTCCGCGCCATGAACAACGCGGACTACCCGGTCAGCAAAGTGCTCGAGGCCATCGATGCGGCTGTGGCCGCAGGCCTCGCGCCGGTCAAGATCAACATGGTGGTCAAACGCGGTGTCAACGACGGGCATATCGTCGCCATGGCGCGGCATTTCAAGGGTTCCGGAAACATTGTGCGTTTTATCGAGTTCATGGATGTCGGCGCCAGCAACGGCTGGAAAATGGATGACGTCATACCCAGTGCGGAAGTGGTCAGGCGCATACACGAGGTGTTTCCCTGCGAACCCGCTAATCCCAATTACTCCGGTGAGGTCGCCAAGCGCTGGCGCTATAAAGACGGCTCGGGCGAATTTGGCGTCATCTCCAGCGTCACTGAAGCCTTTTGCGGCACTTGTACCCGCGCACGGCTTTCCACCGACGGTGCGGTCTATACCTGTTTGTTCGCGGATAAAGGGTACGACCTGAAAGCGATGTTACGCGGTGGAAAAAGTGATGCAGAGATCCATGACGCCATCGCCGCCATCTGGCAGCACCGCGAAGACCACTATTCCGAGATCCGCACCGCAGAGACCGCGAAGCAGCACAAGGTGGAGATGAGCTTCATCGGGGGGTGAGGGAGGCTTGGAGCAGGCTCATTCAGATTTATCCGGGGCCATAACAACTCATCAAACTCCGCACGCGGGGAAGTAGCCGGTTGCAGGGCGGCTAACGATGTCCGCTAAAGCGCGGGGAGTCCGCTGGCAAGACCACGCAGTGATTAAAGGTGCCGCTCGAAATGAAACCAGAATATTTATCTGTTGAAAATGCACAAAAGTGCGTCCTGGAGTCTGTGGCCAGATTCACTGCCGAGCCAATCAGGCTGGAGGATTCATTGGGGCGTGTGTTGGCTGAGGAGGTGCGTGCCAACCGCGACCTTCCCCCTTATGATGTTTCCGCGATGGACGGGATCGCGCTGCGCAGCGCGGACCTGTCGCATGTACCGGTCACACTCGACATCATCGAGGACATCAAGGCGGGCGATATGCCGGCCAAGACTGTTCAGGCCGGCCAGTGCGCGCGCATCATGACCGGCGCGCCGGTGCCGCCAGGCGCGGACGCGGTGATCCGGGTCGAAGATACGCTGGAGTTGGCGCAAACCAGAGTGCAAATCAGCCGAGCGGTTAAGCCCGGCAACGACATTCGTGTGCAGGGCGAGGGCATGCGCGACGGCGACGTGGTGCTGACATCAGGCACCGAGATCACGCCCGGTGTGATCGGCGTGCTGGCGACGGTGAAATGCGCACAGGTGCAGGTGGTTCGCCATCCGCGTGTGGCGATCCTGTCCACCGGCAACGAGCTGGAAGACATGGACGATCCGGTCGATCCGAACAAGATCCCCAACTCCAACAGCTACGCGCTGATGGCGCAGGTGCAAGCGCTGGGTATAGAGCCGGCATTGCTCGGCATCGCGCGCGATGATCCTGCCGAGTTGGCGGAGTATCTGCAGCGCGGCCTGAAATTCGATGTGCTGCTGGTCTCGGGCGGCACCTCGGTCGGTGTGCATGATTACGTTCGTCCGACCATCGAAGCATTGGGTGTGCAGATGAAGTTCTGGCGCGTGGCGATGAAGCCGGGGCATCCGGTGGCTTTCGGAATCTTGCAGCGAAACAGCGATGGCACATCAAAAGAAACTTTCGTTTTCGGACTACCGGGCAATCCGGTCTCCAGCATGGTGTGCTTCGAGCAATTCGTCGCGCCGGCGTTGCGCCGCATGATGGGACATGCGCGCTTGTATCGCCGCACCCTGGCAGCGCGGCTGGCGCATCACGTGAAGCATCAAGCCGGGCGCACCGAGTTCATCCGGGTGACGCTGGCGCAGGAAGAGGGCGGCTACGCGGCAACTTCCACCGGCGCGCAGGGCAGCGGAATGTTGTTGTCCATGGCCAAGGCGGATGGCTTGATGGTGGTGCCTGCCGACAGCACCGGTGTTGCGGCGGGCAGTGTGGTGACGGTGCAGTTACTGGACGGCACTGTTTTTCAGGATGATGTTGGTTTTTTGTAGGTTGGGTTAGACGCGTAGCGGCGTAACCCGACCTACGCCAGGCATTAATGTTGTTTCTATTGCGAATTGGAATAACCATGAGCATTGCACGCATCGGCATTCTGACGATTTCCGACCGCGCCAGTCGCGGCGAATACGAAGACAAAGGCGGCCCCGCGATACACGCATGGTTCACGCGCGTGCTGACCTCGCCCTGGCAGGCGGTGGCAAAAATAATTCCCGATGAGCAGCCGCAGATCGAGGCGGCGCTGCGCGAGTTGAGCGATGTGGAAGGCTGCTGCTTGATTGTCACCACCGGCGGCACCGGCCCGGCGTTGCGCGACGTCACGCCGGAAGCCACCGAAGCGGTGTGCAGCAAGATGATGCCGGGCTTCGGCGAGCTGATGCGCAGCGCCTCGCTGAAGTTTGTGGCGACTGCGATATTGTCAAGGCAAACCGCCGGGATACGCGGCAAGAGTTTGATCGTCAATCTGCCCGGCAAACCCTCCGCGATCGACGATTGCCTGAATGCGGTGTTCCCGGCGATACCGTATTGCATCGATCTGATCGACGGGCCGTATCTGGAATCTGATCCGGAACGATGCAAGGCTTTTCGCCCCGCGCACGCTAAACCCAAGTAATTCCAATTTATTTTAAAATATCAATAATCATGTAGGGTGCGTTCCACGCACCAACGATGATGGTGCACCAAAGGTAGGCAATCCGCAGCCAACCAGAGGTTGGGCGGAATTGGCACCGTGGAACGCACCCTACAACATCGCACTTTAATTTTGAAATTGAATAAATTACTGCTGAGCGCCAATCCCAATTACCCAAGTCCATGCACATTTACCCGCATCACGCGATTGCTAAATATATCCACATGGATATAATTCCTCTATGAGCAAAATAGAACATGGCAGCACCAACGTCTATGCCGATCTGGGATTGGAGAACGCCGAGGAAATGCTGGTCAAGGCACAACTGGCCACCAAGATCGGCGAGATCATCAAGCGGCGCAAACTCACCCAGGTGCAAGCCGCAGAATTGCTGAGCATGACCCAACCCAAGCTTTCCAATCTACTGCGCGGACAGTTTCGCGGAATTTCAGAATCCAAAATGCTGGAATGTCTGACTCGCTTGGGGCGCAATGTCGAGATCGTTGTTAAAGCGGCCGGACGCTCACAATCGACGGGGCATGTGTCGGTCATATTTGCGTGACAGTTAGAGGTTAATCGCCTCATGTTCATTTCCAAGCCAGGTGCAAGTAGAAAGTGCGACCAGCCAGGAAGAAAGGCAATTAAGGACTGGCTAAATCTTCATCACAAGATCGTCATCGAAGTACACGATTTGGTGAATCAATGAATGTCTGCTTTAACGCGGGTAGCAGGACGGCTTTGTGTCGTTGGCTGACATTCAAACAAAAAATAACATCGATTACTTCACAGGCACCCCAATACAGATGCGCTTAGTTAGCCGGTTTGCAGCAAGGATGCTTATTTTCCTTTGCCTGTTGGTCGCAGGGCAAACGGCGCACGCAGAAGAAAAGCTCACCATCGCCGCTGCCGCCGATCTCAAATTTGCGCTGGACGAGATTGTCGTGTTGTTCAAGAGCACACATCCTGCGGCGCAAATCGAAACCATCTACGGTTCGTCCGGCCAATTCAGCACGCAGATCAGGCAGGGCGCGCCCTACGATCTATATTTCTCCGCCGACATCGCTTATCCGCGCGCGCTCAAGGCGGAAGGATTTGCTGCATCGGAAGTGCAAACTTACGGGGTAGGGCGCATCGTGCTGTGGAGTCAATCGCGTGATATCACCAAGTTATCACTCGCCGATCTTACCGATCCATCCATCCGGAAAATCGCCATCGCGAATCCCACGCACGCGCCTTATGGCAAACGCGCGGAAGAAGCGCTCAAGGCGGCAGGCGTGTGGGAAAAAGTAGAACCCAAACTCGTCTATGGCGAAAACATCGCGCAGACCGCGCAGTTCGTGCAGACCGGCAATGCACAGGTCGGCATCATCGCCTTGTCGCTGGCGATCAGTCCGGAACTGGCGAAGCAGGGCGGTTACGCGCTGATCCCCGACAAGCTGCACCAACCGCTGGAGCAGGGTTTCATCATCACCAAGCGCGCCGCCGATAATTCGCTGGCGCGCGAATTCGCCGGTTTCATGGCAAGCAAGACGGCGCGGACTATCATGGCCCGTTACGGATTTGTGTTGCCGGGCGAGTCGAAATAATTGGTAAACTTATCATGGATCATTTTGCCGTCGTTCCCGCGAAAGCGGGAATCCAGCGAGACAAATACTCCGCAAAGCGGACAACTTCTTAACTTTGTCCCGCCACGCGGGGATTGTTTAATTAACTGGATTTCCGCTTTCGTGGGAATAACAAATTTCCGGAATGACTAATTTATAATACTCACCATCATGGAATCCGCCTTTTCTACTGCCGACCTGTCAGCAATCTGGCTCACCATCAAGCTGGCCTCGGTGGTGACCATCATCCTGCTGCTGATCGGCACACCCATCGCGTGGTGGCTGGCGCGCACGCGTTGCTGGTGGAAGGGCGCGGTCGTGGCAGTGGTGGCGCTGCCCATCGTATTGCCGCCGACCGTGATCGGTTTTTATCTGCTGGTGGCGATGGGGCCGAACGGGCCGCTCGGGCAATTCACGCAATCCTTGGGCTTGGGTTTGTTGCCGTTTACTTTCGCCGGGTTGGTGATCGCCTCGGTGTTCTATTCCTTACCGTTCGTGGTGCAGCCGCTGCAAAACGCTTTCGAGGCCATACCCGAGCGCACACTGGAAACTGCCGCGACGCTGCGCGCGTCCGCGCTGGATAGTTTCTTCAGCGTGGCATTGCCGCTGGCCAAGCCCGGTCTGCTCACCGCATCGGTGCTGGGTTTCGCGCATACCGTCGGCGAATTCGGCGTGGTGCTGATGATAGGCGGCAATATTCCCGAGCAGACCCGCGTGGTATCGGTGCAAATCTACGATCACGTCGAGGCGATGGAATACGCGCAAGCGCATTGGCTGTCGGCGGGAATGCTGGTGTTCTCTTTTGTAGTATTGTTGGTGTTGTATACATTCAATCCGACCGGGCAGCGGAGATGACAGCCATTCACGCTCGCTTCAAACTCGATTACCCAAACTTCGCGCTGGATGTCGATATTGAACTGCCCGGTCGCGGCATCACCGCATTATTCGGCCCCTCCGGTTCCGGCAAAACCACTTTGCTACGCTGCATCGCCGGGTTGGAACGGGCAGAGGGCGGACTGTTGCGGGTGAATGGCGAGGTGTGGCAGGAAGACACGAAATTTCTGCCGGTGCATCGCCGTCCATTGGGCTATGTGTTTCAGGAGGCCAGCCTGTTTCCGCATCTGTCGGTGCTACGCAATCTGGAATATGGCTGGCAACGCACTCCTCCTGCAGAACGCAAGGTACCGTTGGAGCAAGTCGTGTCATTGCTGGGATTGAGCCACACCATAGCCCGCAACGATCCAGCCAGTCTGTCCGGTGGTGAACGCCAGCGCGTCGCCATCGGCCGCGCGCTGTTGACCAGTCCACGCCTGCTGCTGATGGATGAACCGCTCGCGGCACTGGATGTTGCCAGCAAGCAGGAAATCTTTCCTTATCTGGAACGGTTGCACAGCGAACTGGACATCCCGGTGTTGTACGTCAGTCATGCGCTGGACGAAGTGGCGCGGCTGGCCGACCATCTGGTGTTGCTGGAGCAGGGGCGCGTCATCGCCAGCGGCGCGCTCAATGAAACCCTGTCGCGGCTGGATTTGCCGACCGCGCATTTCGATGATGCGGGCGCGGTGATCGAGGCGAGTGTGAGCGTCCACGACCCGGCCTATCACCTCACCCGGCTGGATTTCTCCGGTGGCAATTTGTGGGTGAGCAAGGTCGAGCGTGCTATCGGCAGCGTGGTGCGCGCCCGTGTGCTGGCACGCGATGTGAGCATCGCCATCACCGCACCGCATGGCTCCAGCATCACCAACATCCTTGCCGCGTGCATCGCCGAAATTCAGGACGAGGGACCGGATCGCGTGAATCTGCGCCTGGCTGTCGGTGGCGAGCATATACTGCTGTCGCGCATCACCCGCCGCTCGCGCGACCAGCTCGGGCTGGCGGTGGGCATGGAAGTGTTCGCGCAGGTGAAGAGCGTGGCGTTGATTGCGTAATATAATGGCTTCACTGCGTCCGCCGGTTTAATTTTGTCATAGGGAGTCAATTTAGAATGAGCCGTTTATTTTTGCTGATCGCCATCGCGGTGGTGGTTTATCTGCTGATCAAGTCTTATCGCAAGAGTGTGCCTCAGCAAGATAAAATAGTTGCCGAGGATATGGTGCGTTGCGCGCATTGCGGTGTGCATTTTCCCAAGGGCGAGAGCATTCAGGCTGACGGGCATTTCTTTTGCAGCGCGGAACATCGTGATGTCTATCGCAAATGAACTCTGCGGCGTAAGTGAGCAATCTTCTGCAACCAAGCCGTCCGGCACAACTGGGTGCGGATCAAGCTTGTGCTGAGTGTGATGACTGACAAACCCGGCGCAGATTTTCCCCCTGTCGATTTCTGGCGTTCCCTGCGCTATTTCAATCTGTACCGGCTGACGCTGGCCAGCCTCTTCGTATTTCTCGCCGGAACATTCGGTTCTTCGCTATCGCTGGGTGCTTACCACCTGCTTCTATTCTTTGGCACAAGCGTGGTGTACCTGGCAATGGTGGCGTTGTCATTCATTCCACTGCAATTGCGCTGGCCGCGTTTCACCTGGCAGCTGGCTATGCAAATAGGCGTGGATATTGTCGGACTGACGGTGCTTTCTTATGCCAGCGGAGGGATAAAGAGCAATGTCGGCCTGTTGCTGCTGGTTTCGCTGGCCGCGGCCGGATTGATCAGCCGCGGTAAAGTCACTTTGTTCTTTGCCGCGTCGGCCAGTATCGCCGCGCTGCTGGAGCATTCATATGCCGTGCTGTATGACGATGCTGAAGTGGCGCAGTATGTCCAGGTCGGATTGCTGTGCATGTCCTATTTTGCGGTGGCCTGGCTGGCGCACACGCTGGCGAAATATGCCGTGGACAGTCAACTGCTGGCGCAGCGCCGCGGTCGCGACCTGGTCAGCTTATCCGAGGCAAATCGTCTGGTGATGCGCGATATGCAGGATGGCGTGCTGGTGGTGGATGGGGAAGGCGTGATCATGCAAATGAATGCCCGCGCCGAACAATTGCTGCGCAAGAGTATCGGACCGGCAAGCGCTTTGTCAGCAACCTTCCCGATCCTGTTCGCGCAGTACGCGCTGTGGAAGCAAACCGGCAGCACGAGCCGGGATATCCTGGAGCTGGATGTGGGTCTGCAAGCCAGGTTGCGCTTTGTTGCAATCGAACACGATGCAGCACAGGGCGTGGTGATTTTTCTGGAAGATATGCAGCGAGTACGGGCCGAGGCACAGCAAATCAAGCTGGCCGCCTTGGGGCGCTTGACTATGAACATTGCTCACGAAGTACGCAATCCGCTCTCGGCGATCAGTTACGCGACGGAATTGTTGCAAGAGGAACCGGGCGATGCCAAGCATCAGCGCTTGCTGCAAATCGTGCTGGATAACACCCATCGCATCAATCAGATCGTGCAAGACGTGATGCAGTTGAATCGACGTGATCGTGCGCAACCTGAAGTGTTTGACCTGGCAGCTATGTTGCACACTTTTGTCGAAGAATTCGATTTGGCGGAACGCTTTGTACCAAAGGCAGGCAATCCACTGGCCGGCAAGCTGGACATGGAGTTGACGCAGCCGGGTGTGATGGTGCTGGCGGGGGTGACGAGGAGGGAGGTTTCATTTGATCGCGGCCACCTGCGCCAGGTGCTGTGGAATTTATGCAGCAACGCACTGCGCTACGGCCGCAAGTTGCCCGGCAGCCTGGTGCTGGCGATGAGTGCGGCGGATGGGCGGGTGATGCTGGCGGTGCAGGATGACGGCCCCGGCATCTCCGTCGAACATCAGAGCAAACTGTTTGAGCCGTTTTTTACCACTGCGCCGGACGGCACCGGTTTGGGTTTGTATGTTGCCAAGGAGTTGTGTGAGGCGAATGGCGCGCGGCTGGAATATCATGCGGGCGAGGAGCAGGCGGGCGCCTGTTTCCGTATAACGTTTGGAGATTTACATAGAGATGGCGGGAGGCATGGGCATGGCGGATAACTACCGGGCGAAACCCTCCAGTGTGCTGCTGGTGGATGATGAGCCGGACATTCTGGAACTGCTGGAGCTGGCGTTGCGCAAGATGGGGCTGGATGTGGATAGAGCCGGCAATGTGCGCGAGGCGGTGACCAAATTGGCGGCGCGGCGCTACGACTTGTGTTTGACCGACATGCGTTTGCCCGATGGCGATGGCTTGCAGGTGGTGCAGCATATTGCGCAGTGTAATCTGGATGTGCCGGTTGCGGTGATCACCGCGCATGGCAATATGGAAAATGCCGTGACCGCGCTCAAGGCGGGTGCGTTTGATTATCTGAGCAAACCAGTTTCTCTGGACCAGTTGCGCGCTGTGGTGAAATCCGCGCTGAATTTGCCTCAGGCAGGCCCATCTGGCGACAAGATGCTGCTGGGCCATTCACCGGCTATGCAGAAGGTGCGCGATCTCATTCAGCGTGTGGCGCGCAGCCAGGCACCGGTACATATCAGCGGCGAATCGGGCAGCGGCAAGGAGCTGGCGGCGCGGCTCATCGTACAAAGCGGCGCGCGGCACGATCAGCCATTCGTCGCAGTGAACTGTGGGGCGATTCCGGGCAATCTGATGGAAAACGAATTCTTCGGTTACAAGAAGGGCGCGTTCACCGGGGCGGACAAAGACCGTGACGGTTTTTTTCAAGCGGCGCATGGCGGGACATTATTTCTGGATGAGGTTGCTGATTTGCCATTGCCCATGCAGGTAAAGCTATTGCGCGCAATACAAGAAAAGCGTGTGCGCAAAATCGGCGCAACCGGCGAGGAGCCTGTGGACGTGCGCATCATCAGCGCGACGCACCACGATTTGGCAGAACGCGTTCGGCAAGGTGGATTCCGCCAAGATCTGTATTACCGTCTTAGCGTGATCCCGATCCAGATGCCGGCACTGCGCGAGTCGCGCGAAGATATACCTGAAATCGCGCAACGGATTCTAAAGCGTTTGCGCGGCGATGCGAACGTGCGTTTTTCAGAGGACGCGTTGCGTGCTCTGCAGGGCTATAGCTTTCCGGGCAATGTGCGCGAGTTGGAAAACGTTATTGAGCGTGCCTTGACTATGTGTTCAGGGGACGTGATAGAGGAGCAGGATTTGTTGCTGGTGCCGGTAGAGCACAACCACCCGGATAATGAATCTCTCAGCAGCAAATATCCACTGCCGGATTATCTGGATCGTGTCGAGAAGCAGGCATTGCTGGAAGCGCTGGAGCAGACTGGTTTCAATCGCACGGCAGCCGCCAAGTTATTGGGGCTGACGTTCAGAACCATGCGCTACCGCATGGAGCGGCTGGGTATCAAGGATCCACATGGAACCGACGAGCCGGAATAGCATGGATTTGCAAGTCGATGCGCAAGGATTGTTGGCCGGTTGCGAATATATCCCGTCGCCTAACTGCGATGACCGCCCGGCCGGCGCTGTCGAATTGCTGGTGATACACAACATCAGCTTGCCGCCCGATGAGTTTGGGGGCGACGGTGTGCAGCAGTTATTCACCAATACCCTGGATGTGATGGCTCATCCTTATTACTTGACCATAGCCGAATTGAAGGTGTCGGCGCACTTCTTCGTGCGCCGCGACGGGCACATCATTCAGTTCGTTTCCTGCTTGAAACGGGCATGGCATGCCGGAGAGTCCTGCTGGCAGGGGGCGCCCCGCTGCAACGATTATTCGCTCGGCATCGAGCTGGAAGGCAGCGATGCCGTGCCGTTCACCGATGCGCAATACGCCGCGCTCAATCGCTTGACCCTGGCGTTGCGCGCAGCCTACCCGATATACGGCATCGCCGGCCACAGCGATATCGCCCCGCAGCGCAAGACTGATCCCGGCCCCTGTTTCGATTGGCTGCGCTATCTTGCGGGGTTGTGCGATACATAAGGATTTTCTCAAGAGTTTGGACTCATGAGCCGATCGAAATACAGGGGGTCATTTTTCGCTTGCAATATTTTTGTTAACTACTACAATTAGCCCCGCCGCTAGAAAAAAATACTAGATATAGTGGTTTTTGGGTTTTTAGAGTGAACAGAATTTTCAAGGGAGTAAGTAATGTTGCATGCCGCTACCGATAGCGTTTCAATCTTTCCGATGCATGACAATAACGTTCCCGACCCCGCTTCTTCTTCTTCTCCTGCTGCTTCCAATCCGTTCGATCAATACAAGGTAATTCGCCGCAATGGTTCGGTGGTTGTCTTTGAGCCGGCCAAGATTTCAATCGCATTGACCAAGGCGTTCATCGCGGTGAACGGTGGTCAGGGTGCGGCATCGGCGCGGGTGCGCGAGATGGTCGAGCAATTGACCAATGGCATTGTTGCGGCGTTGATGCGCCGCCAGCCGCATGGCGGGACGATGCACATTGAAGATATTCAGGATCAGGTCGAGTTGGGCTTGATGCGTTCCGGCGAGCACGACGTTGCGCGCACCTACGTGCTTTATCGCGAAGAGCGATCACGTTCCCGCGCCAAGTCCAAGACCAAGGAGCCGGTGCATATCATTAATGTCACCGGCGAGGATGGGGTGGCGCGTCCGCTCGATCTGGATCGTTTTTCCGCGTTGGTGCAGGATGCCTGCGCGGGTCTGGGCGACGTGGTTTCCGCAGATGCGGTCATCAAGCTGACCCTCAAGGATTTGTATGATGGTGTGGCGCTGCACGAAGTGCGCAAGTGTCTGGTGCTTTCCGCGCGCTCGCTGATCGAAAAAGAGCCCGCCTATAATTTTGTCACGGCTCGTCTGCTGCTGAATACCATTTGCAGCGAGACCCTGGGCGAAGAAATTGCACCGGGAGATATGGCGACGCGCTATGCGACCTATTTTCCGAAATTCATCAAGCAGGGTATCAAGGCGGAATTGCTGGATGCGCGTCTGGGGCAGTTCGATTTGAAGCGTCTGGCCAAGGAGTTGGACGCGCAGCGCGATTTGCAGTTTGGCTACCTCGGCCTGCAAACCTTATATGACCGTTACTTCCTGCATATCGAAGGCAAGCGCATTGAATTGCCGCAAGCCTTTTTCATGCGCGTTGCGATGGGGCTGGCCCTGAATGAGATAGACCGTGAAGGGCGCGCGGTGGAATTTTATCGCTTGCTGTCCAGCTTCGACTTCATGAGCTCGACACCGACCTTGTTCAATTCCGGCACGCAGCGTTCGCAGCTATCTTCTTGTTATCTGACCACGGTAGCGGACGATCTGGACGGGATTTACGAGGCCATCAAGGAAAATGCGCTGCTCGCCAAATATGCGGGTGGTCTGGGCAACGACTGGACGCCGGTGCGCGCGCTGGGCGCGCACATCAAGGGAACCAACGGCCAGTCGCAAGGCGTGGTGCCGTTCCTGAAGGTGGTGAACGATACCGCGGTAGCGGTAAACCAGGGCGGCAAGCGCAAGGGCGCAGTGTGCGCCTATCTGGAAACCTGGCATCTGGATGTCGAAGAGTTTCTGGATCTGCGCAAGAACACCGGCGATGACCGCCGCCGCACCCATGACATGAATACCGCCAACTGGATTCCCGACCTGTTCATGAAGCGCGTCATGGAGGGCGGCGACTGGACCTTGTTCTCGCCATCCAATGTGCCGGATCTGCACGACAAATATGGCGCCGATTTCGAACGCGCCTATACCGCTTATGAGGCACAAGCCGCCAGCGGTGAACTCAAGCTGTTCAAGAAGGTTCCGGCAGCCAGCCTGTGGCGCAAGATGCTGACCATGCTGTTCGAGACCGGCCATCCGTGGATCACCTTCAAGGATCCGTGCAACATCCGTTCGCCGCAGCAGCATGTCGGCGTGGTGCATAGCTCCAACTTGTGTACCGAAATCACGCTGAATACCAGCGACAGCGAGATCGCCGTATGCAATCTCGGCTCGATCAATCTGGCTGCGCACCTGTTCCCTCAATATGACAAGGATGGGGGATGGCATGAGAAAGCCGGGCAAATCGACCATGACAAGCTGCGCCGCACCGTCAACACCGCGATGCGCATGCTGGATAACGTGATCGACGTCAACTACTACGCGGTGGACAAGGCGCGCAATTCCAATCTCAAGCACCGGCCAGTGGGCTTGGGCATCATGGGTTTTCAGGATTGCCTGCACGATCTGCGCATTCCTTATGCATCCGATGCGGCAGTCGAGTTTGCCGATCGTTCGATGGAGGCGGTGTGCTACTACGCCTACTGGGCATCCACCGAATTGAGTGAGGAGCGCGGCCGTTACGCCAGCTATCGCGGCAGCCTGTGGGATCGCGGCATCCTGCCGCAGGATTCTTTGGAATTGTTGCGTCAGGAACGCGGCGGTTATGTCGAAGTAGACATGTCGGCGAGCATGGATTGGGATGCATTGCGTGCGCGCATCAAGCAACACGGCATGCGCAATTCCAATTGCGTCGCCATCGCGCCCACCGCCACCATATCCAACATCATCGGCGTTTCGGCCTGCATCGAACCGACCTACCAGAACATCTTCGTGAAATCGAACCTGTCCGGTGAGTTTACCGTGATCAACGAGCACTTGGTGGCGGATCTGAAGCAGCTCGGCCTGTGGGATGAGGTGATGATCGCCGACCTGAAATATTTCGATGGCAGCCTGGCGAAAATTGATCGCGTGCCGGCAGAGTTCCGTAATTTGTACGCAACCGCGTTTGAAGTGGAGCCCAGCTGGCTGATCGACGCCGCATCGCGCCGCCAGAAATGGATAGACCAGGCGCAGTCGTTGAATATCTACATGTCCGGTGTATCCGGGCGCAAGCTGGATGAGACCTATAAGCTGGCATGGTTGCGCGGATTGAAGACCACCTATTACCTGCGCACCTTGGGCGCGACCTCGGCGGAGAAATCCACTGGTCGTGCCGGTGCGCTGAACGCGGTTCCCACTAATGGCGGAACGCCGGAAGAAACCCAATTCTGTTCGATTGATAATCCTGAATGCGAAGCATGTCAGTGACATGCTTGAATCTTGAGGTTATGTCGGAGCGCACAATCCAGAGCATAAAGGCTGCCCATCAAGAATACAGAATACAGAAAAACGAAAAACGTAAGGGCAAAGGAGAAAAATAAGATGCTAAATTTTGACGAAGACATCAAGGCGTCCGGGATGCCGTTGGGAATGATGCGTATTTCTTCATTCGATGAATCATTGATTATGCAAAAACTAACCATACAAATCGAGGATACCGAAGTGGCCGAGCCAGCAATTCAGGCTAGAGCTGCTGGGCGCATCCGTGTCGAAGACAAGCGCATCATCAATTGCAAGGCGGATGTAAATCAGCTGGTGCCATTCAAATATAAATGGGCGTGGGAAAAATACCTGGCCGCCTGCGCCAATCACTGGATGCCGCAAGAAGTGAACATGACCGCAGATATCGCGCTATGGAAAAGCGACAAGCTGAGCGAGGATGAACGCCTCCTGGTCAAGCGCAACCTCGGTTTTTTCACTACGGCGGATAGCCTGGCTGCGAATAACATCGTGCTTGGCACCTATCGCCACATCAGCAATCCGGAGTGTCGCCAATACCTGCTGCGCCAAGCGTTTGAAGAAGCGATCCATACCCACGCCTATCAATACATCGTGGAAAGCTTGGGACTCGATGAAGGTGAAATTTTCAACATGTATCACGAAGTGCCCAGCATACGCGCCAAGGACGAATTCCTGCTGCCATTCATCGATACCCTGACCAATCCCGCATTCAAGACCGGCACACCGGAGGCGGATCGTGATTTGCTGCGCAGCCTGATCGTGTTCGCCTGCATCATGGAAGGTTTGTTTTTCTATGTGGGTTTCGTGCAGATTCTCGCCTTGGGCCGCCAGAACAAAATGACCGGCGCGGCCGAGCAATATCAATACATCCTGCGTGATGAATCCATGCACCTGAATTTTGGTGTCGATGTGATCAACCAGATCAAGATGGAAAACCCGCATCTGTGGACGACCGAATTCCGTGAAGAGGTTCGCGGTTTGATGCAAAAGGGCGTGGAGCTGGAATATGCCTATGCGGAAGACACCATGCCACGCGGTGTGCTGGGTCTGAACGCGACGATGTTTAAAGAATACTTACGTTTTATTGCCAACCGCCGTTGCCAGCAAATCGGTGTGGATGTGTTGTATCAGGGTGCGACTAACCCGTTCCCGTGGATGGCAGAAATGATCGACCTCAAGAAGGAAAAGAATTTCTTTGAAACCCGTGTCACCGAATACCAAACTGGTGGCGCGTTGTCCTGGGATTAGCCTTGCAGCTAGTCAGCTATGCATAGCCATTCGGCTAAGTCACCATAAGACGGTGACATAAGCCGCTGGTTAATGTCAGCAAGTACACCCGCAAGGGGTATGCCGTGGTTGTAAAGGGGCTAAAGCCCCAACAACACACGCAGGCTGGTTAGCGATGCATAGCCAATCGACTAAACTGGCAAACGACGCCAGTCAAGTCGCTGGTTAGCGGGGACTTAAGGTAATGGCTTTAGCCCTTGCTTGAAATTAAGCGTGGGTTGGGGGTGTAGGTGTAGTAATCGTAAGTGTTGTATTTTTTTAACTTTCATCATTGAAGGAGAATCAAAATGGCAGCAAAGAAGAAAGCTAAACCAGCAGCAAAAAAGGCAGCGGCCAAGAAACCGGCAGCTAAAAAAGTAGCGGCGAAGAAGCCGGCAGCAAAGAAAGCCGCTGCCAAAAAGCCAGCTGCTAAAAAAGCAGTAGCGAAGAAGAAGCCGGCAGCAAAGAAAGCCGCTGCCAAAAAGCCAGCTGCGAAAAAAGCAGCAGCGAAGAAGCCGGCAGCAAAGAAAGCCGCTGCCAAAAAGCCAGCTGCGAAAAAAGTAGCGGCCAAAAAACCGGCAGTCGCCGCAAAGCCAGCAGCTCCATCGATGGCAAGGCCAGCAGCACCGGCTCCTTCCGCTTCGGCACCTGTACGTCCGGCTGCAACATGGCCTTTTCCTACACCAGGAATCGGCAAGCCGAACTAATCGGGGGTATCGCTGTGGTGGCACAGCCCCTGATGTCTCGACAGTATCAGTTGTTTCGGCAGTAAGGGGCTTACCACAGTAGGCTTGGTTTTTGGGCGCACTAACTGGTGCGTGCGCCTTTTTATTTCACCAACACAATGTTGGTGCGTTCTTTTGTCCTCATTGCAAACTGAGATAGTTTACGATGGGCTTTGTGCCCTCTAAATTTTGTGAATAGGGTACTTTCTTAACTTATTGATTCTGCAACGGCCATTTTGACCAGTGGCATGTGCGAAATATCCGCCGATCACGAAGCGACAGGCAAAACCACTCGCTAATTTTGCAACGCAACGTTGTACAACGTGATCGGCGCGCCGCTGTTTTTGTCCAGCGCGATGCCCGCTTCTACACCGGCTCGCGCAATATCTGCTGCGCTATCGTGGCGGGTAAAGGCGTGATGCAGTGCGCCGAGCGCAAATTCATGTCCCGAACCGATCGCCCAATATTGCGTGTACTCAAATACTTCGCGCATCGAATAAATGCCGAAGATGCCGTTGGCATTGGCGATCAGCGCGGTAATCTGGCTCGATTCGTAGGGATCTTCCTCATCTTCCTTGGGGTTCAGGAAGCATTCTTCTTTCAGGATCGGATGCAGCTTGCGAAACGTTTCAAAAATTTCCGCCTTGCTGTTAAGCTGCACATCAGGTGTTTTGGCAAGCAAATTCGCCAGCACCAAGTGGTGTGCTGCGCTGCCGCACACCCCGACGTAGCTGTTGCCGATATGCAAAATCTTGTCGTGCGACGCGTCGAGATGCGAGGGTAGGCGGGTATTACCGAAGGTGGTCAAGGTATCGGAGGCGATTGCGGCAATACCATTTTTTTTAACAGCGACGATGGTGGTCATGATTGAGTTTTAAGATGTTTTGAAGTGGTGACATTATCCCTTAATAAGCGATGAGCTTCTATTCTGTCGATCTGCCTTACCGGACCGATGCCGCGCATTACTACGCAGCGCTGGCTGATTTGCCTTGGGCGGTGTGGCTGGATAGCGGCGGTATGGCGCGCTTTGACATCCTGACCGCTGCGCCGCAGCGCACACTGGTGCTGAACGATGGAGTAACGCAAAACGATCCATTTGCAATGCTGCGAAGTGAGTTGGGCGAGCAAGTCGCGCCTATAGAGAACGTGCCGTTCGCCGGTGGTGCGCTGGGTTACTGGGGTTATGATCTGGCGCAGAAGATGTACGCATTGCCGGGTATTGCGCGGGATGCCGAGCATCTACCTGAGATGGCGATAGGCATCTACGACTGGGCGTTAGTGCTGGATCATCAACAACACACTGCGCGTCTGGTGTCGCAGCAGCGATTTGCCGAAACCACAGGATTGTTGCCGCAGATACTTCTGCGCTTGCTGAGTAACGCCATACTTCCAGCGGATACCTTTCGTGTGCATGGAAAAATAATTTCCAACTTCACGCCCGACAGCTATGCGAGCGCGTACGCTGCCGTGCAAAATTATTTGCAGGCGGGCGATTGCTACCAGATCAATTTGGCGCAACGCTTCAGCGCCGCCGCTTCCGGTGATGCCTTGGGGGCCTATCTGACGTTGCGCAGCTTGAGTCCCGCGCCATATTCCGCCTTCCTCAATCTGCCGCAAGCCCAGATTCTATGCGCCTCGCCGGAACGTTTCCTGCGCGTGCAAAACGGCAAGGTGGAAACCAGGCCGATCAAAGGCACCCGCCCGCGCAGCAGCGATATGCAACAGGATAATCGGCTTGCCGCTGAGTTGCGCAACCACCCCAAAGACCGCGCGGAAAACCTGATGATCGTGGACTTGTTGCGCAACGATCTCGGCAAAAGCTGCGTGCCGGGATCGGTGCGCGTGCCGAAATTATTCGAGGTGGAAAGTTTCGCCAACGTGCATCATCTGGTTAGCACGGTGGAAGGCAAATTGGCCGAAGGACGCGATGCGTTCGACGTGCTGCGCGACTGTTTCCCCGGCGGTTCCGTCACCGGCGCGCCCAAACTGCGCGCGATGCAAATCATCGAACAGCTCGAGCCTCATCGTCGCGGCATCTACTGCGGCGCGATAGGCTATATCGGATTCGACGGCAACATGGACTGCAACATCGTCATCCGCACGATGGTGTACTCTGACAACCAGATTCGCTGCTGGGCGGG
>JAYVKW010000018.1:0-2688 GCA_043768015.1 Gallionella sp. | reverse complement strand
GTGTTGCAGGCGCGGATGGTACTGACTGACTTGGGGTTTCAGGAAGGCTGGTACTGGCAGCGTGGGGTGCTGGAAATCACCTTGTCGGAAACGGCCACGGGCCGTGTGCGCGGCACCAGGCGCTGGACCGTCAAGAGCAGCGCTCCGGACAGAGAAAGCGCGGCCAAGCGCGCCCTGAACCAGGCCGACACTATCCTGAAGCAGGAGTTGCGGACAACGATCATCGGCATGGTCAACAGCCATTGATGACACTGCATTGATATAACAATTGCAACGATCAGGATTTCAACGCGCCCCGGATAGCGAGGCTTGATCGAATGTGCGCCCTCGCTGCGTATCAACGCAGCTTCGGCTGAACGTGGTGATACGCACCCTGCTCAAGGGTGTGATTGGTGTTCACTGAGGTAATAATCGGACACGAAGGCCTTCCGTCCTGCCATCACTTTGACCGCATCATAATCTCGTGTGGCCAGGATGTTTCCGGAGTTATCGTAGTAGCTGATCTTGAGATCATGCATACCCGGCGACAAAGACAAACGCGCCATGAGGAAATTTCCCGGCAACAATGACCAGCTTCGGGTATCGGCGCGTTCCGAGGCAATGGCGCCCACATCACTCGCTATACTCATCAACAGCCCGACGGCTCCGGCGTTCTCACTCTGTTTTTTGACATTCTTCACTGCGGCGTTCTTCACCAACATTCGCGCCACTGCCCGCGCCGTAATGGCCGGCAGACGGTCTTCCAGACTCTTCCTGGCCATGGCATTGACATCCTCGACTATTTCCGAAGAGGCCGACTGAGCACCCTCGCTCAACTCGAAACGGGCTACCGGCACCGGGCGCTGGACAAACTTGGGCAAAGCCACACTAAAGATCGCGGCACCCTGTTGCGGATCCAGATTGGAAACCATCAGAATGCTTTCATCCAGCGTTGGCCCCAATCCGTTGTGCAGGATGAATACGACTTCGCCATTATCGCGCGTGCCTGAAAATTGCGTGTCTGGCGGTCGCGTGTTTGGCGGTCGCGTGGCTGGCGGTTGTATTGCGACACTGGCTGATTTCTGCACGGGGGCGGAACGAGCCGCCGAATGCGGGTTTTCGAGCCTGCTCAGGTCGGCCTCAAGTGTTGCCGGCACACCCAATCCGGTAACGCCGCTCTGCGCATGGTAGCCCTCAACCGCCTTGCGGTAATCAATCCGCGCCGAGTCGCTCTCGCCCGCTTCCTCGTATACCATGCCGTTCAGATAGCGCACAAAAGCACCGGAGAGATAGGTCGCAGCCGGATTATTTGCGGCGATCAAACGCTGCTTGATATCGAACTGTCTGGCTTCCACTGCCGCGTCACCAATATTACCGGACTGCAGATAATTGAGCTCCTTGAATGCATAGATCAGCAACTGTTCGTTGTCGATGCCTTCGTAAGCCTTCAGGGTGTCGTTCACCATCACCGAGCCGGTCTGTTCCGCTACGCTGATCGCACCGAGTTTCTCCATCAAGCGCTTGGCCGATTCGAACTGCAGATTGGAAGCGGCATAGTCCCCCTGCAAACGTAGCAAGGTGCCTTTGTTGAGGTAATACAGCATCCAGTCGGCACCGGTGAGCTTCAACTCATCCAGCGACTTGAGGGCGTCGGCCACATTGCGTTTGCTGGCTTCATGTTCGACCTTGGCAATACCGACACTATAAGTGGCGCAACCCGGCAGAACAAAAACTGCCAGCAGAGCCAGCAACCCGAAGAACTGCCGACTCAGCCGATTACAATCGGCGGGGCTTGGCGTTATGGACATCCTTGCTAGCGGAACTTGGCATTTTTGATGTCCTTCTTCAGTTTTTTCTGGCCGTTCCAAACTTTGCGGTTGTCGGCAAGGCTCACCAAGGTGAGATCAACCTGATAGAAACGAATCTGCTCGCTGTCCGACGCATCGATGATGGTATTGATCGAGCCTATCAACATGTAATCCGCACCGGCTTCTTTACCCATCTCTTTGCGGCTGGCTTCGGCGGCGTTGAGATCCATATCAACACGCTCTTCGCGAATGTCACCACGCTCGCTCTTCGAAGCAACCACATCGACACGGCCGGAATTGACAAAAGCACGTTCCAGATCGTTTACAAAGGTATGGGTGTTGATGTGTTCTTGCGAGAGGTTGCGAATGTTGCCGATGATGACCACCGGTGCTTTCTTTGAAAGCAGGCTGTAACGATCGATCCAGTTGCCGGAACCGGAAAGAGAATCGCGTATCATTTCCTCAGACACCAGACGAGAGTCAGTGTCATTCCAGGTACCGGAGATATCCTTTACCTCTTCGACCCCTACCCGCTTTACCACGGTGGAACAAGCTGCCAGAAGCACTGCCGCCACGATGGTCACCACCATCATCCAAGTTTTTTTCTTCGCTGTCATAACGCCTCCATGAGTATCAATAAGTTAACGGGGAAGTCATCCTAAATCGACACCCACCGACCGCTCAGTTGCCCTTCTGTTTCTCGAACTCCATCTTCTGCTTGGCTATATCCGCCGCCAGTTCATCCTGGCCCTTTTTGGCGCGGAATTGCTGCCAGGCCGCTTGATCGTTATTCATGCTGGTTTTGATAGCGGCCTCGGTCAGCTTTTGCGCCATGGACTCGTCGAGACCCACCAGGACGTACAGCGTCCCATCCGGGCTGGTGACACTTCTCACGATTCGT
>JAYVKW010000017.1:0-5896 GCA_043768015.1 Gallionella sp. | reverse complement strand
TTTCACCGCGTCAAAGGCGCGATCAACCAAGGGCTGAATCCCCATATTGCAGGGATTCATGTTGGAGTGACCGTTGGCAATGCCGATCAATGGCTTGTCGAAATCTTCATCCTGGAAGCCGGTCGCGCGGAGCATGGAGCGGTTAGGGGAGCGGGATACGCCGCCGGTGATTAATTTACTGCGCCAGTTGTAGGCCATTGTTCTCTCTTTCAAAAAGGGGTTTACGTATAATGTTTCAATTTTACCGCAAACCCCGCATCGCGCTTATGGAAAAACAATAATGCTCGTTCATCCGCAATTCGATCCCATTGCCATTGCGCTGGGCCCCGTGGCAATTCGCTGGTATGGCCTGATGTACGTGTTCGGATTTCTCGGCATCATGCTGCTGGGCCGCCATCGTATTCGCACGCAGCCGTGCCTGAATTGGACTCTGCGGGAGCTAGACGATCTGATTTTCTACGGCGTGCTCGGTACCATACTCGGCGGGCGTCTTGGCTATATTCTGTTTTATAAGCTTGATTATTATTTGGCCCATCCGCTAGAAATTTTTTACGTCTGGCAAGGCGGCATGAGTTTTCACGGCGGCTTTCTCGGCGTGATTTTCGCCATGTTTTTGTTCGCGCGACATCACAACAAACATTGGTTTTCGGTGACGGATTTTGTCGCCCCGCTCGTGCCGCCCGGATTGATGTTCGGCCGCATCGGCAATTTCATCAATCAGGAATTGCCGGGACGGGAGACGACGGTTGCGTGGGGCATGCAGTTCCCGGCCGTCGATAATGTTGTGCGCCATCCCTCGCAACTGTATCAAGCGGCCGGCGAAGGATTGTTGCTGTTTATCATACTGTGGATTTTCACCAGTAAATCCCGCCCACTCGGCGCGGCGTCCGGTGTTTTTTTAATCGGCTATGGCATCATGCGCTTTCTCGCCGAATTCACGCGCGAGCCGGACGATTTTCTCGGCCTGCTGTCGTTGGGCATGAGCATGGGGCAATGGCTGAGTTTGCCGATGGTGATTGCCGGTGTGCTGCTGATGGTTTTGAGCAGCCGGCGCTCCGCTTGACACCCGCTTACCGCTCGCCCACTATTGCCATCGTCGAAATGACTCGCCATCACAATAGGGAACCTCTAAAAATCCACATTTCATCCCAACTGCTGCGTTGCGTAAAAAATTTATTGCTCGCATATAAAACATATGCGGCGCGGCGAAATTTTTTCCGCGCCTTGCATTTGGGCGAACTCTAAATTTTTAGAGACTCCCAATTACCAGGGCATCACTTTGGACGACATCTCTTTAGGCACACTGTTTGGCATCCTGCTGTTGCTGCTGGTTTGCAGCGCGTTTTTTTCCGGCTCGGAAACCAGTATGATGGCAATCAACCGCTATCGCCTGAACAGCCTGATTCGCAAAGGCAACCGCAGCGCCAAACTGGTCAACCGACTGCTCGGCAAGGTAGATAAACTGCTCGGCTCCATCCTGCTCGGCAACACTCTGCTCAATGTCGCGGCGGCGGCAGTGACCAATATCATCATCCTGCGCTTGTTCGGGCAAAACGATTGGGCAATACTGGTCGGCACGCTGGCTATTACCTTCGCGCTGCTGGTGTTCAGCGAGATCATGCCCAAGATCATCGCGGCCAGTTATCCGGAACGCATCGCACTGCCGGCCAGCTATTTACTCACGCCGCTCATTACTTTGTTTCACCCGGTGGTCTCGGTGGCCACCGCCCTGGTAAAAGGCGTGCTGTGGCTGATGCGCATCAAGATAGAAACCGATCAAAGCAAACAAAAAATGACGCTGGAGGAATTGCGCGGACTGGTATTGGATGCCGAACATTTCCTGCCGCGCAAGCATCAGAAGATGCTGCTCAATCTGGTCGATCTCGAGCGCATCACCGTGAACGATGTGATGATTCCGCGCAACCAGATCGAAGCGCTGGATATCAACGCCGACGCAAACGAATTACGCCAGCAGATCATTACCTGCCACCACACGCTGCTGCCGGTTTATGCCGACACGCCCAGCAACATCATCGGCATCCTGCATATCAAACGGGTGCTGGCCTTGCTGCAGGAAACAGCGTTGGATTTGACCCACCTGCGCGAAATACTCAATGAACCTTACTTCATCCCTTCCGACACGCCGCTGCTCAAGCAGCTGCAACAGTTTCAGGAGCGCCACTTGCGGCTGGGATTGGTGGTGGATGAATATGGCGAGCTGCTCGGCTTGGTGACGCTGGAAAACATCCTTGAGGAAATCGTCGGGGAATTCACCACGCAATCGCCCTCGAAAACCGGCAAATTTCTGCGCCATGAAGATGGCAGTTTTCTGTTGGAAGGCAGCAGCAGTTTGCGCGAGCTGAATCGTAAACTGGGTTTGCATCTGCCGCTGGATGGCGCGAAAACACTGAATGGCCTGATTCTCGATCATCTCGAAGACATTCCGGAAACGGGCACCAGCCTGAAAATCGCAGGCTACCCGATAGAGATCATCCAGACACAGGATCGCATTGTGAAGGTGGCGCGCATTTTTCCAGCACAGCCGAATAATCGACAATAGAAAACATGCCTTTACAAGCGACGTAAAGCTCGGCATGATGCCCGCAAACAATTAATGAGTGACCCAGGGGAGACACTATGGCTGTCGCACCAAAAAATCAAAAGGCAAAAGATTTTACTTACGCTTGGGAAGGCAAGGACAAAACCCGCAAGCCGGTCAAAGGCGAGATGCGCGCGCCCGGCGAGGCCATCGTGTCTGCTTATTTGCGGCGTCAAGGGATCAATGTCACAAAAATAAAACGTCAGCGCAACAAGGGCAAGGCCATCACCGCCAAAGACATCACGCTGTTCACGCGCCAGCTTGCTGTCATGATGAAAGCGGGCGTACCTCTGTTGCAATCCTTCGACATCGTGGGCAAGGGACATAGCAATCCTTCTGTGGCACGACTGCTGCTGAACATCAAAACGGACGTTGAAACCGGTAGCAGCTTGCAGCAGGCCTTCCTGAAATACCCGCTGCATTTCGACGCGTTGTATTGCAACCTGATCGGCGCGGGTGAGTCCGCAGGTATTCTGGACGCCCTGCTGGAGCGTCTGGCGACCTACATGGAAAAAACCCAAGCGCTCAAGAGCAAGATCAAATCGGCCCTGTTCTACCCGATTTCCATCATTGTGGTGGCGTTCCTCATCACCGCTGTGATCATGATTTTTGTGATCCCGGCGTTCAAGGAATTATTCGAAGGCTTTGGTGCGAAGTTGCCGGCTCCGACATTGGTCCTGATGGCTATCTCCGATGTCTTCGTCAACTATTGGTATCTGATTTTTGGCGGGATTGGTGGTGGCTTGTACACCTTCTTCTATTTCTGGAAGCGCAGCAAAAAAATGCAGGACTCCATGGACAAGCTGTTGCTTAAACTGCCGATTTTCGGCGAGCTGATCCGCAAGGCCACTATCGCACGCTGGACCCGCACACTTGCCACCATGTTCGCTGCCGGCGTGCCTTTGGTCGAATCCCTTGATTCGGTTGCCGGTGCGGCAGGAAATGCGGTTTATTACAATGCCACTAAAGTCATTCAACGCGAAGTCAGCACCGGCAGCGGCTTGGCCATGGCCATGCAAAATACCGGGGTATTCCCGAGCATGGTGTTGCAGATGTGTGCCATCGGTGAAGAGGCCGGCTCGCTGGACGCCATGCTCAGCAAGGTGGCCGATTTCTATGAAGCCGAAGTGGATGATGCGGTAGCAGCTATCTCCAGCCTGATGGAGCCGGTCATCATGGTGGTTCTCGGTACGCTGATCGGCGGCATGGTGATCGCGATGTATCTGCCAATCTTCAAGATGGGCGAAGTCATTTGATGAAAAATCAGGCACGAGGCGCAAGGTATAAGGTACACGTGTCGCCCGCAGCAGTCCTCAACCTTCAGCCCTCGGCCATTATTACGACACGATGAGTGTGCTGGAGCTACTACAAACGGTTCCCGCCGCATTTGTTGGTGCGTGCCTGATCCTCGGGCTGATGGTTGGCAGTTTTCTCAACGTAGTGATTCATCGTTTGCCAAAAATGATGGAACTGGGCTGGCAGCAACAATGCGCCGAGCTGTCCCAAAGCGACGCCCAAAGCAACGTAGACAGCCCATCGCCTGCGGGTGCGGAGGGTGAGCCTCCTGCCCCACGCACACCCTACAATCTCCTCGTTCCACGCTCCGCCTGCCCGCATTGCGATCACACCATCAGCGCGTGGGAAAACATCCCCATCGTCAGTTATCTGCTGTTGCGCGGCAAGTGCAAGGGCTGCGGTGCGGCCATTTCTCCGCGCTATCCGCTCATCGAGGCGATCAGCGGCATGCTGTGCGCCTATGCGGCCTGGCACTTTGGTTTCGGGCTGGCCGCAGGCGGCGCACTGTTGTTCATCTGGGCATTGCTGGCGCTCACGGCTATCGACTTTGACACGCAATTGCTACCGGACGACATCACCCTGCCGCTGCTCTGGGCGGGCTTGCTGTTCAACCTGTTCGGGGTCTTTACCAATTTATCCAGCGCAGTGCTGGGCGCGGCAATCGGCTATCTCGCGCTGTGGGGCGTGTACTGGCTGTTCAAACTCACCACCGGCAAGGAAGGCATGGGCTACGGCGATTTCAAACTGCTTGCGGCCCTGGGTGCCTGGCTGGGCTGGCAAATGCTGCCACTGATCATACTGCTGTCCTCGCTGGTAGGCGCGGTGGTCGGCCTCACCCTGATCGTGGCGCTCAAGCATGGTCGCAACATCCCCATCCCCTTTGGCCCTTATCTGGCGGGCGGCGGACTGATCGCGCTGTTCTGGGGACAAACGCTGACACAGGGTTATCTGCAGCTGCTTTCGGTACCATGATCTTATGGGTTTCTCAAAATGTGTCGGGCTCACCGGTGGAATAGGCTGCGGCAAAAGCACGGTGGCCGATCTGTTCGCGAAACAGGGCGCAGGGATCATCGACACGGATGTGATCGCCCATAGTTTGACGCAGAGTGGCGGCGCGGCCATTGTCGCGATCCGCGCGGCCTTTGGCGATGATTACATCACGGATGACGGCGCATTGAAGCGCGCAAAAATGCGCGGACTGATCTTCTCTGATGCTGCTGCCAAGCGGCGGTTGGAACTGATACTGCATCCCCTTATACTCGAACAGGCCAAGGCGCAACTGCGGCAATTGCAAACCAAGCCTTACATCATCCTTGTCGTGCCTTTATTGCCAGAAAGTCCCGCGTTCCGTCAGCTGGTTCAGCGTGTGCTGGTGGTCGATTGCGACGAAAACACCCAGGTTGCGCGCGTCATCGGACGCAGTCGAATGAACGAAGCAGAAGTACGCGACATCATCGCACAGCAAACGCCACACGCCGAACGGCTACAAATTGCCGACGACGTCATACACAATGATGCAGGCCTGGACAGTTTGGCAGAACAGGTTACCGTTCTGCATGTACACTACTCGGCTGTGCAAAACAACGATTGACGATGCCGGGATTTTCAATATATCGTTGCAACTGATTTTTCCTCAACAACACATGAGCAATAACGGAACAGCACATCGGGCAATAGCGACGTGATCAGCTACGAGTTTCCTCTTAATGAAAAGGTCCGCACCCTGTTGCGCCTTGAGGATTTGTTCGCGCGCATGACGCACTTCACCGAACATGATCACAGCATCGATAACCACGCGGCATTGATCACCCTGTTTGAAATCCTTGAAGTCATCAGCCGCGCCGACCTGAAGTCCGATTTGCTGCAGGAACTGGAACGCCAGAAACGTTTCTTATCCGGCTTGTCCAACAATCCGGCGATTTCCGAACAGGCACTGGACGCGATTCTGGGCGAGATCGAGCAGGCTTCAGCGCTGTTGCTCGCGATGAGCGGCAAGATCGG
>JAYVKW010000016.1:0-17345 GCA_043768015.1 Gallionella sp. | reverse complement strand
GCTGCGGCAAGCCCGGCTGGACCGGAGCCGACTATGGCAATTTTTTTGCCGGTCTTTTTCTCCGGCGGTTGCGGAACCACCCAACCGTTCTCGCCGCCTTTGTCTATGATGGCATGTTCGATGGACTTGATATTAACTGCATCATCGTTGATGTTCAGCGTACAGGCCGCTTCGCAGGGAGCAGGGCAGATGCGTCCGGTGAACTCGGGGAAGTTATTGGTGGAATGCAACACGTCCAGCGCCTCGCGCCAGTTGCCGCGATACACCAGATCATTCCAATCCGGGATGATGTTGTTGACCGGGCAGCCGCTAACGCAAAATGGAATGCCGCAATCCATGCAGCGCGCGCCTTGGGTCTTGGCCTGCTCGTCGTTCAGATGCAATACAAACTCGTGGTAGTTTTTTCGCCGTTGTGCGACCGGCAAGCTGGCTTCGCCCAGCCGCTGAAATTCCATAAATCCGGTAGGTTTACCCATCAAGCGACCTCTAATTGTTTGCTTTGTTGCGCGGCCATTTCCTGCAAGGCGCGGCGGTATTCGGTCGGCATCACCTTGGTAAATTTGGGCAAATAGGCCGACCAATTATCCAGGATGTGTTTGGCGCGCGGGCTGTTGGTGTAGCGCAGATGTTTTTCGATCTGTTCGCGCAAGGCGTACTCATCGGCCTGGTCGAGATGATTAAAATTTACCCGGCCATGCGATTCCACTTCGCCGGTCTCGCTGGCCTCAGCCTCAGCCGGTACGGACTCCAACGCCACCATGGATAAATTGCAGCGTTTTTCAAAACCGCCATCTTCATCCAGCACGTAAGCCACACCGCCGGACATGCCCGCCGCGAAGTTGCGCCCGGTTTGTCCCAACACCACCACCATGCCGCCGGTCATATACTCGCAACCGTGATCGCCCAGTCCTTCTACCACCGCGATGGCGCCGGAATTGCGCACCGCAAAGCGTTCTCCCGCCACGCCAGCAAAATAACATTCACCGGAAGTTGCGCCATACATCACGGTGTTGCCGACGATGATGTTTTCGTGTGTGACCAGCTTGGAGCTTTCTGGCGGCATGATGCTGATGCGTCCACCACACAAGCCCTTACCCACGTAATCGTTTCCCTCTCCGAACAATTCGAAGGATATGCCATGCGCGAGGAACGCCCCGAAGCTCTGCCCGGCCGTGCCCATAAATTTGACATTGATGGTGTCGTCCGGCAAACCAGCCTGGCCGTAACGCTTGGCGACTTGATGCGACAGCATCGCGCCGACGCTGCGGTTGACGTTGCGGATTCCGCTGGCAATGTACACCTCCTGTCGGTTGTTCAAGGCATTTTGCGCTTGCGCGATCAGCGCATTGTCCAGTGCTTTTTCCAGCCCATGATCTTGAGTCTGCGCATGACGGCGCGCCACGCTGGCCGCTACATCCGGCTGATGAAATACTTTGGAGAAATCCAGCCCGCGCGCTTTCCAGTGCGCGATGCCGTGTTTCACATCGAGCAAATCGCTGCGCCCAATCAGATCGTCAAATTTTCGTATACCGAGTTGCGCCATATATCCGCGCAGCTCTTCGGCAACGAAGAAAAAATAGTTGACGACATGTTCCGGCTGTCCGGTAAATTTCTTGCGCAGCTCGGGATCTTGTGTCGCTACGCCGACCGGACAGGTGTTGAGATGGCACTTGCGCATCATGATGCAGCCTTGCACCACCAGCGGCGCAGTGGCGAAGCCGAATTCATCGGCGCCCAGCAGCGCGCCGATCAGCACGTCGCGTCCGGTCTTGAGCTGGCCATCCACCTGTAAGGCGATGCGTCCGCGCAACTGGTTCAGCACCAGTGTTTGCTGCGCTTCGGCCAAGCCCAACTCCCAAGGTGTGCCGGCATGTTTGATCGAAGAGATCGGCGATGCGCCGGTGCCGCCGTCATGGCCGGAGATGGTGATATGGTCGGCCTTGGCCTTGGTCACGCCGGCTGCCACCGTACCCACCCCCACTTCGGAAACCAGCTTGACCGAGATCGACGCGGAGGGATTGGCATTCTTCAGGTCATGGATGAGCTGCGCCAAATCTTCGATGGAATAAATATCGTGATGCGGCGGCGGCGAAATCAGCCCCACGCCGGGTACCGACGAGCGCAGGTGGGCAATGTATTCGGAAACTTTATGGCCGGGCAACTGGCCGCCTTCGCCGGGTTTCGCACCCTGCGCCATTTTGATTTGAATTTGATCGGCGCTGTTCAGATATTCCGCCGTCACGCCAAAGCGACCCGCTGCCACCTGCTTGATGCGCGAGCGTAGCGAATCGCCATCCTTGAGTATTAAGTCGCGTGCTATGCGGGTTTTGCCGATAATGTCGGACAGCTTGTCGCCGCCCTTGACCTTGGCATAACGCGCGCGGTCTTCGCCGCCTTCACCGGTGTTGGACTTGCCGCCGATGCGGTTCATCGCAATCGCCAGCGTGGTGTGCGCTTCGGTTGAAATAGAACCCAGCGACATCGCGCCGGTGACGAAACGCTTGACAATCTCTTTGGCCGCTTCGACTTCGTCCAACGGTACGGCTGCGCTTGCAGGCTTGATTTCGAACAAGCCGCGCAAGGTCTTCAGCTTGGTGCTTTGTTCGTTGATGAGTTTGGCGTATTCCTGGTAGGTCGCGGTATTGTTGGTGCGCGTGGCGTGCTGCAATTTGGCGATGGCATCGGGTGTCCACATGTGCTCTTCACCGCGCACCCGCCAAGCATATTCGCCGCCCGCTTCGAGCGCGTTGGCCAGCACCGGGTCTGCGCTGAATGCGCTGCGATGGGTGCGCAGCGCCTCTTCCGCCACCACGCTTAAACCGATGCCTTCGATCTGGGTTGCGGTGCCGGTGAAATAGTCGGCGACGAATTCGGCATTCAGACCAATTGCTTCAAAAATTTGCGCGCCGCAATAAGATTGATAAGTGGAGATGCCCATCTTGGACATCACCTTCATCAGGCCTTTGTTGATCGCTTTGATGTAGCGCTTTTTTGCTTGCTTGATTTCATCTTTTTGGGCGTCAACCTTCGTCGGCAGATTCATCGCCGCAATCGTTTCATACGCCAGCCACGGGCATACCGCTTCCGCGCCATATCCGGCCAGCATGGCGAAATGATGCACCTCGCGCGCCGATCCTGTGTCCACCACCAATCCAGTGCTGGTGCGTAATCCGGCCTGCACCAGATGATGATGCACTTTGGAACACGCCACCAACGCATGGATCGCGATTCTCTTGGCGGACACCGCGCGATCCGACAGAATCAGCACGTTGTACCCATCGGCCACCGCCTGGTCGGCTGCAACGCACAATGCCTGCAACGCTTTTTCGCAACCCGCTGCGCCCTGCGCTACCGGATAAGTTATATCCAGAACCTGAGAGCGGTAACGTCCTTGCGTGAGCTGGTCTATGTTGCGCAACTTTGCGATGTCGTCATTCGACAACACCGGCTGATGCACTTCCAGACGCAGCGTCGGGGTAGTTTCTTCGATGCCGAGCAGATTGGGTTTCGGTCCGATGAACGAAGTCAGCGACATCACGATTTCTTCGCGGATCGGATCGATAGGAGGGTTGGTCACCTGCGCGAATAACTGCTGAAAATAATCGTAAAACGAACGATTTTTGTTCGACAACACCGCCAGGGCAGCATCCATACCCATCGAGCCGGTCGGCTCTTCACCGGCATTCACCATTGGAGTCAGGATGAATTTCAAATCTTCCTGTGTATAGCCGAACGCTTGTTGGGTATCCAGCAGCGAGGCATTCAATTTTGGCTTGCCCGCCACCTCTGGAAGATCACCAAGAAAGTAACGGGATTGGGCTATCCACTGACGATATGGCTTGGCGGTGGCGAGTTGTTTTTTCAGCTCGGCATCATCCACGATGCGCCCGGCTTCCATGTCTATCAAAAACATTTTACCCGGCTGCAAGCGCCACTTCTTGACGATCTTGTGCTGTGGAATATCCAGCACACCCATCTCCGAAGCCATCAGCACCAAGTCATCGTCGGTGATTAAATAGCGCGCCGGACGCAGGCCGTTGCGATCCAGTGTCGCGCCTATCATCCGACCATCGGTGAACGCCACGGCGGCGGGACCATCCCACGGCTCCATCAGCGCGGCGTGGTATTCGTAAAACGCGCGGCGCTCTTCATCCATCAGCGGATTGCCCGCCCAGGCTTCGGGTATCAACAACATCATCGCGTGCGGCAGCGAATAGCCGCCCGCCACCAGCAATTCCAGCGCGTTGTCGAAACAGGCCGAGTCCGACTGGTCATCAACGATCAACGGCCAGAGCTTTTCCAGATCGTCGCCCAGCAGCCGTGAAGACATGGCCGCATGGCGTGCCGCCATCCAGTTCACGTTGCCGCGCACGGTGTTGATCTCGCCGTTATGCGCGATCATGCGATAGGGATGCGCCCGATCCCAAGTGGGGAAAGTATTGGTGGAAAAACGTTGATGTACCAGCGCCAGCGCGCTGACCACCCGCGTGTCCTGCAAATCGAGGTAATACTTGCCGACCTGATCGGCCAGCAGCATTCCTTTATAAACTACCGTGCGCGAAGACAGCGAAGGGCAATAGAAGCCTTTGCCTTGCGAGTTGCTCAAGTTGCTAACCGCATGTTCCATAGTCTTGCGGATCACGAACAGCTTGCGCTCGAAGGCATCGGCATCGGCGGAGTTGACACTGCCGCGCGCGATAAATACCTGACGCACGATGGGTTCGACCTTCTTGACGCTCTCGCCCAGACTTGAGCTGTCCACCGGCACATCGCGCCAGCCCAGCACAGACTGGCCTTCGGCGACAATCTTCGCGGCGACGATCTTCTCGCACGCGTCACGCGCTGCCGCGTCACGCGGCAGGAATAGCATCCCGACACCATATTCCCCAGCGGGTGGCAGGTGGATATTGCCCCAACCCATTTCATCACGCAAAAACTGGTCGGGGATCTGCAACAAAATGCCCGCGCCGTCACCGGCTAACGGATCGGCGCCCACCGCACCGCGATGTGTCAGGTTTTTCAGAATCTGCAAACCCTGACACACCATGTCATGGCTTTTTTTCCCTTTGATGTGGGCGACAAAACCCACTCCACAAGCGTCGCGCTCCTGGCGCGGATCGTACAAGCCTTGCTGTATCGGCAAAGAAGAATTACTCACGTGTTCCCCAGTTCAAACTATAAAGCCCCAATCATTAAAGCCAAAAAATGGCGACACGCGTCGCCACAACAATTATACAAAAGCGAAAGGGCGGGAATTTTACCTTGTCTGGGGATGATGGGCAACCGCCCCGAACGGTACGGCTTCGGCAACTAGACTCCTTCTTCCACCGCAAAAATCCGGCGATGCTCGCGAATGGCATAGCGGTCGGTCATCCCGGCGATATAGTCGGCAACCGCGCGGGCGCGGTCTTGTTCGGCCAGACTTTGAAATTGCGGCGGCAGCAAACGGCTGTCTGCCATGAATATACCGAACAAGTCGCCGATGATGCGCTGCGCCTTGGCGCTCATGCGCAGCACGCGGTAGTGGCGATAGAGATGGGTGCGCAAGAAGTTTTTCAGCGCGCGCTGTTGCTCGTTCATTTCGGGACTGTAGGCGATCATCGCCACTGCGCTACGCACGTCTTCCAGCGTGACCGGGTTCTGTTTGCTGATATTGCGCTCGCTCTGCCGGATCAGGTCGGTCACCAGTGTGTTAATCATGCGCCGCACCGTTTCATGCACCACGCGCCGCTCGGACAAACCGGGATAGGCATGACGCACTTCGTCCAATTGTGTGGCAACGAGCGGCACCGCTTCGAGTTGTTCCAGCGTGATCAAACCGGAACGCAAGCCATCATCCACGTCGTGATTGTTGTAGGCGATCTCATCGGCGAGGTTGGCGACCTGCGCTTCCAGCGAGGGACGGCGGCTGTTCAGAAAGCGCTCTCCCAATTCGCCCAGCTTTGCTGCGTTCTCCGCAGAACAATGCTTGAGTATGCCTTCGCGTGTTTCAAAACACAGGTTCAGCCCGTCGAATTCGGCATAGCGTTCTTCCAGCAGATCCACCACACGCAGCGATTGCAGATTATGCTCGAACCCGCCATACGCTTTCATGCAGGCATTCAGCGCGTCCTGTCCGGCATGGCCGAACGGCGTGTGCCCCAGATCGTGCGCCAGCGAGATCGCTTCGGCCAGGTCTTCGTTCAGCTGCAAACGGCGCGCGATGGAACGTGCGATCTGCGCCACTTCGATGCTGTGGGTAAGACGGGTGCGAAACAAATCGCCTTCGTGATTCACGAATACTTGGGTTTTATATTCGAGGCGACGAAACGCGCCGGAATGGATGATGCGATCGCGGTCGCGCTGGAATTCGCTGCGCCCCTGCGGCGCGGCCTCGGCCACTAGCCGGCCACGCGAATTGCTCTCAGTGACGGCGTAGGGTGCGAGTTCAGCCATGCTTACTGTCCCCGCAAGGGGGGATCGGCTCCGCTGCCACCCCTCCGCAGCAAGCCTCAAAGGTTTGCCGCAACAGGGCTGGCGGCACCTCACCATCAACTACGGCGTGGCCGATTTGCTTGAGCAGCACGAAACGCATCTTGCCGCCTTCCACCTTTTTATCCAAGCCCATCAATTCAAGATATTTGTCCGCACCCAGATCAGGCGCGGCCACCGGCAACCCGGCGCGTTCGAACAGCTTGCGGATGCGCGCCACATCCTGCGGGCTGATCCAGCCCAGGCGTTGCGATAAGTCCGCCGCCATGATGGTTCCTGCCGCGACACCTTCACCATGCAGCCAGTTGCCATAGCCCATGCCGGACTCGATGGCATGCCCGAAAGTGTGTCCCAGATTCAACAGGGCGCGCTCACCGCTTTCACGTTCATCCGCCGCGACCACGTCGGCCTTGTTCTGGCAACTGCTCGCAATGGCATATTGCAGCGCGATACTATCGCGCGCCAGCAGCTTGTCCATGTTGCGCTCCAGCCATTCGAGAAACGGCAGGTCGCGGATCAAGCCGTACTTGATGACTTCGGCGATGCCCGCTGAAAGTTCGTTATCCGGTAGCGTGTCCAGCGTATCGGTATCGGCCAGCACCAACTGCGGCTGGTAGAACGCGCCTATCATGTTTTTGCCCAGCGGATGGTTGATGCCGGTCTTGCCGCCCACCGACGAATCTACCTGCGCCAGCAGCGTGGTCGGTATCTGGATGAGCGGCACACCGCGCAAATAAGTCGCAGCCGCATAGCCGGTCATATCGCCAATCACGCCGCCGCCCAGCGCAATCAGCGGTGTGCTGCGCTCGCAGCGATTCTTGAGCAGCGCGTCATAGATCGTATTCAACGTGCCGGAATTTTTATACGCTTCACCGTCCGGCAAGATGATGGCCACGCTGCCGACGCCGATGGCCCGCAAGGTATGCTGAAGCTTCTCAAGGTACAGCGGGGCAACCGTGGTATTGGAAACAATGGCTACCCGCTTGCGCGGCACATGCGCTTGCAGCAATTCTGCTTGATCGAGCAGGCCGCTGCCGATGTGTATCGGATAACTGCGTTCGCCCAATCCTACGGTCAGTGTTTGCATAATCTTCCGGTTAATTCTGTAAGTGTACGTTGTCTTCCTAAGTGGGGCGGGATAGGGCTAAATGTAGGTCGGGCATAGCCCGACCTACGTCTTCTTTCTGAATACATCTATCTCATCCACCAGATGCAGCATCAAGGCATGCACGCTGTGCTTGCCACTCTGGACGACGATATCCGACACTTGCTGATAAAGCGGATCGCGTTGCTGAAACAATTCAGTTAGCTTGGCGTGCGGATTGCCGGTCTGCAACAGCGGGCGATTGCGATCATGGCGGGTGCGTTGCCACAAATCGTGCACGCTCGCTTTCAGGTAGATGACGATCCCATTTTGTTGCAGCATCGCCCGGTTTTGCTCCGCCAGCACCGCGCCTCCGCCGGTTGCGAAAACCAGATTGTCGCGCCCAGCCAGACCGCGTACGGCTGCGGCTTCACGCTGGCGAAACCCGGCTTCGCCCTCGACATCAAAGATGTGCGGAATGGTCACACCGGTGCGCTTGATGATTTCCCCATCGCTGTCCACAAAGACCTTGCCCAGATGTTTGGCCAGTGCCCGTCCCATGGTAGTCTTGCCCGAACCCATCATGCCCACCAGAATCAGGTTGCCGGACTGGAGCTTGCGACTGTTGTCTGGGTGGCTGTTATCCGGGTGGTTGTTTTCTTGATTGCTATGCATGTGATGCATTGTAAACGATAAAAACAAAAACACCCGCAAGGGGGTACGCTTGCGGGTGCCCGGAGGCTTTGCCTCCACCCTTTCTCGGCCCGGACTAACCAGGCTTTCTACTGCGCCAATTCAAATTCTGCGTAAAATTTATATCGTCGGCAATCTTTGCAGCTTTGACTAACGCAAATTCATTGCGTCCTTGATGATTTTTGGTGTAATAAAAATCAGCAATTCGCTCTTGTTGTCAATCTTGGCCGAACTTCTAAATAAGTAGCCCAACACCGGGATATCCCCAAGCAGGGGCACTTTGTTCACACCGGCACTTTGAACCTGGCTATACACGCCGCCGATGACCACCGTGCCGCCGTTTTCCACCAACACCTGGGTGGTTACCTTGTTGGTATCGATGCTGGGAACACCCGCGTACAAGGTACCCACCGAGTCTTTATTCACTTTTATATCCATGATGACATTGTCATCCGGGGTGATTTGCGGCTTAACCGACAAACTCAAAGTAGCGGCTTTAAAAGCGATGTTCGTTGCCCCGCTGCTGCTAGCCTGCTGGTATGGCACTTCGGTACCTGTCGAAATCGTGGCCTCAGTCTGATCTGATGTTACAACACGTGGACTGGAAATAACCTTGCCCTTGCTATCCGTCTCCAAAGCGGTTAACTCGATCGACAGCAGCTTGCTCAACGAGCTGTTGAATAACAGCATAGAGAATGCGCCGGCGGTACCCGCAGAGGGCAGATTGACATTGGGATTGTTGACGGGGTTTACAGTCGAGCTAAGCGATGGCGAAACGGCTAGTGTCGCTGTATTCGCGCCTATGTTTCCCAATAATCTCGTGCTGTTGCCTGCTGAAAATGCGTCTGTGGAGTTATAGCCGAGCCTTACACCCAGATTTTTACCGAACTTGTCCGATGCCTCGACCACACGCGCTTCGATCATCACCTGGCGTACCGGCACGTCGATTTGCTTGATCAATTTGCGCGCCTCTTCAAGATGGGTAGGGGTGTCTTGAACAAACACAGTGTTGGTACGCTGATCCACTACCGCGCTACCGCGCTTGGAAAGCATGCGCTGTTTGTCATTGGTTAACATTGCGGCCACTGCATCGCCTTTTTGGTAGCTTAACTGAAAACTCTCAGTACGCAATTCTTCCAACTCGGCGATTTCCTGATGTGAGGTCAAATCGATTTTTTCCTTGGCGGCGATCTCTTCGCGGGGGGCAACCTGAATCACGTTGCCATTCTTGCGCATGTCCAGACCGCGGCTTTGCAAGATGATGTCAAAAGCCTGATCCCACGGCACATCCTTCAAACGCAGGGTGAGATTGCCGCTCACGGTATCGCTGATGACCATGTTGGTTTCGGTGAAATCGGCAATCACATTCAATGCTTCGCGAACATCGATCTTTTGAAAATTCAGTGTCAGCTTTTCGCCCGTATAGCCTTCCTTCTTGCCCTTCCCCTTCTTGTCAGGATCCACGACAATCGGCTTCACTTCGACGATGAATTTATTGTCAGTTTGGTAGGCTGCATGTTCCCACTGCCCCTTGGGTTCGATTACCATACGCACGTTATCGCCCTGCGCAAAGGTATCCACACCTTGCACCGGAGTTGCAAAATCGACCACATCCAGTTTACGTTGCAAATTGCGCGGCAAGTTGGTTTTGAGAAAATCGACTATCAGCGTGGAGCCTTGTTGCCGTATATCAATTCCAATACCCGAATCGGAAAGATCGACCTGGATGCGCCCTTCACCATTTTTACCGCGACGAAAATCGATGTCGCGCAACTCGTGCTGTTGCGTACCTTGTCTTGCCTCGGCAAAGCGCGCAGTGCTGCTGGCAACCGCTATATCTGCAGGCTTGCCATGCAGGGTAATCTGAAGGTTATTGCCATCAATCCTGGTGTCGTAACCCAACATTTGATTAAGGTTAATCACCAGGCGGGTGCGGCTGCCAGCCTGAACAATATTGGCGCTACGCAAATCCCCTTCGCTAAAATCTTGAACTGATTTACCCAACCCGTTTGCAGTATTGAGGAAATCGAACGCAATGCGGGGCGGGGTATTGATGGAAAACCCGGCCGGCAGATTTGCCAGCGGTTGGGCCAATTCGACCTTGATGACGGTCGTCCCGTTAGTGGCGCTGACACTCAACGCGGTAATACTGTTCTGCGAGTCCGCCTGCGCCTGTGCCCCAAATATGCAAAATGCGATGAGCATACCCGCCAATTGGACCGCATCCTGAACCACCTTATGCAGGGCACTCTTGGAAATTCTATTTTGAAGGATGAGGTGCAAGAACCCGTGGGGCATCGCAAGGGTTCTCGCACCCTGAGGGTGAACACGTCGGCCTACCCCTTGCGGGTGGATTCGCCCAGAGAATGAATTTATAGCAGTATCAGTCAGCGGTTTCATTTTTTGCTCCTAATCATTCAATTAATTGCAGGCTGCTCATGCGCTCAGTCCAGTCACCTGCGCTATCTTGAACCATCTCTTTGATTTTCACTTCGGTATCGGCCACTTCCTTTATTAAACCAAAATTCAAACCCAAATGGTTACCGGCTTTAACCCGATACAGCTTGGAATCGGTGGCGCGTATCACCGCATAACCCACTTTATTCCGGTAGAGGTAGCCGACCATTTTGAGGCTTTCGAGTGGAAATTCTTCCAATGCCTCTTTGGGACGATCCATGTCCGGCTGATTTATGCCCGCGCTGCCGCCGGGATGCAACTCCGGTTTGCGCGGTTTGAATGGATCGGGCAGATTGGCCTCATTGTTGTAAGCAAAATACTCATAGGGCTTCACCTCTGGCGGAGGCTCTATTTTGCCGCGCATATCCGCACCGGAATTTTTGACGAAATCGCGCAAATCCTGAAACTCTTCTCCGCCGCACCCTGCCAGCAACATCGAAGCAAGCGCAAAATGGATCAGCCTCATTGATTCGCTCCCGCCGGCTTGGCCGCTTTTTTCTGTGAGGCCGCTTCCGATTCGTCCAGATAACGGAAAGTCTTCGCTGTTGCATCCATGGCCAACCCATTAGCTATCGGGGTTATGGCTATATCATTAAGCGTGACTATACGCGGCAACATCGCGATGTCGCTGGAAAATTTGCCGATGTCATCATAATTTCCCGTCACCTTGATAGTGATCGGCTGTTCGGCAAACGCCCCATTCATCGTTTCTGCACCGGGACGGAACAAATCAAACTGCAGCCCACGCCCCAAACCCGCCTGATTAATATCGGTCAACAACGCATCCATTTCCGATTTGCTTGGCAGTTGTTTGAGCAACGCGCCAAATGATTCCTGGGTTTCAGTCAGTTGTTTCTTGATCAAATCAAGGTTGATCGCCTGCTTCTTTTTATTCAGGAAAGTTTCCTTCAACTGGCCTTCCTCTTGCCGGACTTTGTTCAGAGTTTCCCATTGATCCTGCCAGATCAGCAACGCGCCCGCCACAACTATAGCGACAAACATCACCACGAAAGCAATAATCTTTGCCGACCAAGGCCACGCACCGGGAGTTTTCGGGTTTAAGTTCTTCAGGTCAACTAAATTTTTCTTCAGGCCATCCAAGTTCATCATGACACCTAACTTTTTGCGACTACAGGTTTGGCGGGGGGCGTGCCAGCCGCATCCTGCGGCTTGGTCAAATTGAAGTTCAACGTAAATTCGCTGATACGACTATTGCCCGCACTGGAAGCATGAATCTCTACCAACGAAGGCGAATCTAGCCAAGGTGAATCCTCAATCGCCCGCATCAATGTGGAGATACGCGCATTGGACTGGGCATAGCCAACCAAATTGATTCTATTGCCCGTCTGCTTGAGTGTCTTGAGATACACCCCATCCGGCAAGATGCGCAACATTTGATCCAGCAGATGCACCACATCTGAACGCGTACTTTGCAAACCTTCCACGACATTTTTGCGTGCCAGCAAGGCCTGTGTTTGCTCGCGGAGCTTTTTGATTTCCTCAATTTGCTTGTCCAACACCGCTGTTTCTTGTTTCAGGTAGGCATTGCGTCTTTCCTGGTAGGAAATCTCGGTGCTGATGGCAACCTGCACGCCCCCTACTAACAAGGCGGCCAGCACCACAGAAATCACGCTGAGCGCGATAAATTGAATTTGGCGGGCACGTCGCTTTTCAGCACGATGCGGTAATAGGTTTATGCGTATCACGATGGGTCGAATCTCCGCATAGCCAGGCCACAGGCGATAATTAACGATGGCGCATCGGCTTGCAATTGCCGTGGTTTGATCCGGCTCGATAGCGTCATCAAAGCAAACGGGTTCGCCACCATGGTGCTCACCTGGGTTCGGGTTGCCACCGCATCATCCAATCCAGGCAATGCCGCACATCCGCCGGAAAGCACGATGTAATCCACCTCATGGTATTGAGTCGAAGTGAAGAAAAACTGCAAGGCACGGGCAATTTCCGTTACCACGTTCTCACGGAAAGGCGACAAAACATCGCTCTCATAATTATCCGGCAACCCGCCATTGCGCTTGGCTGACTCAGCCTCTTCGGCAGATAAACCGAACACACTTTGAATCTGCTGCGTCAATTGCTCACCACCCACCTGCTGGTCCCGCGAATAAACCGACTCCCCATTACGCAACACGTTGACGTTCATCACGCTCGCGCCTATGTCTATCAGTGCCACACATTTGTCTATCGCAGCATCAGGGAGCTGAACGCGAATCTGCTCGAAAGCCACCTCGGCCGCATAGGGCTCAACATCCATGACTACGGTTTTTAGTCCGGCCAACTGTGCAGCCGCGACACGATCCTCGACGTTCGCCTTGCGGGAGGCCGCCAGTAATACTTCCAGCTCCTCGGTATTTTCAGGCGCGGGGCCAATCACCTGGAAGTCGAGATTAACCTCTTCCAGCGCAAACGGAATATACTGATCGGCTTCAGATTCGACTTGATATTCCAAATCTTCTTCGCGAAGACCAGCGGGCAAAAGTATTTTCTTGGTAATCACCGCTGCCGCAGGCAGTGCCAAGCTAACATTCTTGATGCGTGTACCCATGCGCTTCCAGGCGCGTTGCATGCTTTCCGAGACGGCCTCAAGATTATTGATATTGCCGTCGGTAATGGCATCTTTAGGCAGCAGTTCGATCGCATAACGCTCAATCGTGTAACCCCGCTTTTTGGGCGACTCACTCAACTCGACCATCTTGACGGATGATGCGCTGATATCTACGCCTATCAAAGGCGGTGTTTTAGCCCACAAAAAGTCCAGCGGGATGTCAAAATTTACTTTAAGCATTGACTGGTTAGCGCTCTATTTGTATAAAGTGGTTTAAATCCTAGCAATAACTATAAACCGTGTAAAGCTATTTTTTGGGTTATTTATATCTGCAGAGCCGATATAATTCTGCACACAACACCATTGTTACTTATTTTCGGACAACTGCACATGCTTTCCCGTCGCTGGCTTCTCCCTGTTCTTGTCGCTCTAACCCTATTTTTACTTCCGGCGATATTGCTGGGCTTGGTGGCCATATTGGCTTATCCGGCCCTGCCTTCGCTGGAGGCACTTACCGACTATCGCCCCAAGATACCGCTGCGCATTTATAGCGCGGAAGGCACGCTACTCGGTGAATTCGGGGAGGAGCGCCGCGCGCTGGTCAAAATTTCTGAAGTACCAGAAGTGATGAAGCAGGCCATTCTTGCCGCCGAAGACGATCGGTTTTATGAGCATGGCGGCGTGGATTACATAGGGGTAATCCGCGCGGCGCTTTCGAATTTCACCTCTGGCACCGCAAAGCAGGGGGCCAGCACCATCACCATGCAGGTAGCACGCAATTTTTTTCTTAGCAAAGAAAAAACCCTGACTCGCAAATTTAATGAGGTGCTACTCACCTTCAAAATCGAACACAGTTTGAGCAAAAACGAAATCCTGCAACTTTATATTAACCAGATTTATCTTGGTCAGCGTGCTTACGGCTTTGCCGCGGCCGCTCAAGTTTACTTTGGCAAACCTCTTGGCCAAGTCACGATTGCAGAGGCTGCCATGCTTGCGGGGCTGCCTAAAGCACCTTCCTCCTATAATCCGGTTGTCAATCCAAACCGCGCCAAACTGCGCCAGATGTATGTTCTGCGCCGTATGCATGAATTGAATTACATCAGCGATGAACAATTCCAACTCGCGCAACAACAACCCATCGTGACCATGCGCAGCAATCAAGAGTTCGGGGTCAAGTCAGACTACCTCTCGGAAATGGTCAGGCAGGCTGTTTATGAAAAATATAAGGATGACACCTATACGCAGGGTTTCAAGGTTTACACCACCATTCGACAACAAGATCAGTTCGCCGCTTATCAAGCCGTCCGCACCGGCGCACTGGATTATGACCGTCGCCAAGGCTACCGCAGCCCGGAAGGTTTTGTCGATTTACACGGGGACACCGCTAACGCCGAGCTTCTGGACGAAGCCTTGCAGGAGATTGATGACAGTGATGATCTAATCCCTGCTGTGGTTCTGGAAGTGTCACCCAAGCTGGTTCGCGCCTATTGCAAGGGTGGGGAAATTGCTGAAGTCAGCGGGGATGCATTGCTGTTCGCACTATCGGCTTTGAACAAGAAAGTCGCCTTGAACCAGCGTATTAACGTCGGCGCTATCATTCGATTGCGCAAGGATGAGAAGGGTATTTGGCAAATAAGCCAGCTCCCGCAAGTCGAGGCTGCCTTTGTTTCCGGTAATCCGCGTGACGGGGCCATTTACTCACTGATCGGCGGTTTCGATTTCAATCGCAACCAGTTCAACCATATCACCCAGGCATGGCGGCAGCCAGGGTCGAGCTTTAAACCCTTTGTGTATTCCGCCGCGCTGGAAAAGGGCTTCACCCCCGCCACGGTGATCAACGATGCGCCGTTGATTTTTGATGCGGAGCAAACCGGCAACGAGCCTTGGGAGCCGAAGAACTACGATGGGAAATTTGAAGGGCCGATGCGTATGCGCCAAGCTTTGATCAAATCAAAGAATCTGGTTTCGATCCGCATATTGCAGTCCATCACCCCGCAGTATGCAAAGGACTACATCACCAAGTTCGGTTTCGATGCCACCAAGTACCCGGCCTACCTGACCATGGCGCTGGGAGCCGGATCTGTGACACCGCTGCAAATGTTGACCGGCTATTCGGTATTCGCCAACGGTGGATTTTTAGTGACGCCTTATTTTATAGATCGTATCGAAGATGCACGCGGCACCGTGCTCAGCAAAACTACGCCGGAGGTGGCCGGGAGTGGCGCAAAGCAGGTTATCGATGTGCGCAATGCCTTTACCATGGTCAGCCTGATGCAGGACGTGGTCAAGCACGGCACTGGCATTCGCGCCATGCAACTTGGCCGACAAGACTTGGCCGGCAAGACCGGCACCACCAATGACACGATTGATGCCTGGTTTTGCGGATTTCATCCGACCGTGGTCGGCATTTCCTGGATAGGCTACGATCAACCGCGCAGCCTCGGCGACAGGGAAACCGGCGGGGGGGCAGCCTTGCCGATATGGATGGGCTACATGGGAAAGATACTCAAGGATGTGCCGGAGGCCGTTTACACCATGCCGGACAACATGGTTGCAATACACATCAATGAAGACGGATATCGTGATGATAATAGTCCTCGAGTCGAATATTTCTATCAAGAGAATGTGCCGTCCGAACATGCCCTGCCCACGCCCAGTGAAGAAACTAAACCGGCAGACACGGTCAAAGACCAGCTGCTCTGACCTACCACATGGCCCCCACATGACCAAAGAGCGCGCACCCAAAGAATATGTAAGCCGAAAAACTCTTGAGGGAACTACTAGCCATTCGACTAAGCGAGCAAACAACGCTCGCCAAGTCGCTGGTTATGGTCGGGCACCCGAAAGACGCGACTTGATGCGCGAACAATTGGCGCATCAGGCGGCGAAGTTGATGGCCGAGGACGGCATTACCGACCACGCCTTTGCCAAACGCAAGGCGGCCCGGCAACTGGGCGCGGCGGACACCCAACATCTGCCCAGCAATCAGGAAGTGGATGAGGCTCTGCACAGTTACCGCGCACTCTACCAACACGACAGCCACCCGGGCATCCTGTATCAGCTACGCGAAGAAGCGCTCGCCACCATGCGCCTGCTGGCGGAGTTCCAACCCTACCTCACCGGCTCGGTATTGAGCGGCACAGCTGGTGAACAGTCGGACATCAATCTGATGCTGTTCAGCGATGATGCAAAAGCCGTGCTGCTGTTCCTGCTCAAACACAACCTCGAATTCGAAGATGGGGAATGGAGAGTGCGGGTGAGTGGACATGAAGAGACCGTGCCAAGCTACGCCCTGACCGGCGAATCCGGTACGCAGACACACATCATCGTCCTGCCCGAAAATGCCCGCCACAGCGGTAGCCGCCATCCTGAGACCCATGCGGACATTGCGGCGGTAGAGGCGTTGTTGGCTGCTTGATTTGGTGCGTAGGATGCAATAAGCGAAGCGCATTGCACCGAAGGGGATCCATACGGCGCAATGCCCGTTGGTTATTGCGCCCTACTCGCTAACGCAAAGGTACATGGCTAAGAATGTACCTGTTGTAGCGCTTAGCGTAACTAACCGCCAGTGCTATGAGGCGTCCGTGCTCTTCGTTCTCTATCGCGTCGCTCGTGCCCTCTCCGGGGCAGCCTTGGAACACGCGCCAAAACCGAGCACGAGAAGCGGAAGGAGAAACAGCCGAACGGCCCTCATTTTTTGAGCTCCAACTAAATTCAAAATCATATTCATCGAGTAGCAATGCCACTTAATCCTTATTCTTCAACCACTTTGCCGCATCCAGCGCGAAGTAGGTCAGTATCCCGTCCGCTCCAGCGCGCTTGAACGCCAGCAAAGATTCCAGCACGCAGGCCTGCTCGTTCAACCAGCCGTTCTGCGCGGCGGCCTTGAGCATGGCGTATTCGCCGCTGACCTGATAAACAAAAGTCGGCGCCTTGAACTCGTCTTTCACTCGGCGCACGATGTCAAGGTAGGGCATGCCGGGCTTGACCATCACCATATCCGCGCCTTCCTGCAGATCAAGGCCGACTTCCCACAACGCCTCGTCGGAATTGGCCGGGTCCATCTGGTAGGTGTAT
>JAYVKW010000015.1:0-2639 GCA_043768015.1 Gallionella sp. | reverse complement strand
TGCCTCATGGCTCTCGCCATACTTCCGCGACGAGGGATAACGGGCAATGTCAGCCCGGAACGAAGTGGCTTCGTGCGCGACCTCAACTTCTTCCTATTTGCATTTGGGCTGGCCGCAGCAGCGATGTTTGTTCCTCAGGATGCGCGTTATATCCGCGGCTTTCTTAGTGCGGCGCTTGTGTTAACCTACTTCATCTACATAATGCTGACCCTTCGCGCATCGGAGCAGTTAGTTGAGGATGGGCACGGCACCGAGGCGGAAGAAAAGATGTTCTTATCCAGGATCGGTCTGCCCACGAATCTGTCCACGATTTTGCTTCAGCTAGTCATTGGACTTTGTCTGCTTGTGCTTGGCGCCAAGGGCTTCATTTCCGGAATTGAGGGCGTATCACAAATGCTTGGCGTTTCCGTGCTCTTGCTGTCGTTGCTGGTCATTCCCATAGCGACTGAACTTCCGGAGAAGGTAAACAGCATCCTCTGGGTTCGGCGAAACAAGGATACGCTGGCTTTTGGCAACATCACAGGCGCGATGGTATTTCAGGGCACGTTGCTTCCGGCCATTGGCATAATGCTTACGCCGTGGCAACCCCGTGTCGAGGTGCTGAGCGGCGTTCTTGTCACACTGGTCGCAGCCGCGTGGCTACGCATCAACGCTCGATCCAGGGGGGTGCCGATCTGGTGAGTGTGGTCAGTTAATTTGATGGGCTGATGTTCATGCTTGATGATGGTTGCTGCGGTAAGGATTTCAGGTAAAACGGCGTCAGTTATCAGCTGACGCCGTTTTACATCACCTGTGCGGATGATTAAAAGTCTGGATCGTCCGTATCGTCGAAGAAGCTGGTCTGAGGAATATCATGCTTAGCGCACTGATCGTAATAGCGACGAATTTGGTTGCTGTAACGATTTTCGAAGTTGTTCGTAAACTCCTGCAAGAAGTTGAGAATTTCGACAGCGGCCTTGTCAGGTAGCGGCGGTAGTGGGGTGCAGTGGAAGCCTGGATCGGAGTACATAATTTTCCTCAATGAATGATCAGCGTCCCGCTGCTGCACGGCGCGGGGTGGGTAAACCGGGTTGTGCAAACACATCCAGATAGAGCTTCTCGTCGAGCACCGGTAGGTCGCGTTGTGCGGCTGCGGCAAGTAGTTCAGCAGCCAGCGTAGTCATGATGCGGTAATTGCCGGCGGCGTGATCGCATAAAGTGTGGCGCAGTTGCTGTGTCATCAGGCTGGCATTGCCAGCCCCGGTCATCAAATGATCAAGACAGGCCAGCAGGTCATCGCGACTGGCAAACTCGGTGGCAAGCCGGGTACGAATTCGACTACCCAAGGGAACAAGCTCTTCTCGGCGTAACTTATCAATCAGCCGCGCATCGCCTGCCATGACAATACACAACAGTGGCTGTGAATCGAAACGGGCGCTGGCCAGAAGACGCAGTTCGGACAGCACTTGCGGCGTCATTTCCTGCGCTTCGTCGATGAGTAAAACCGGTCGGCATCGGCTAGCTTCAAGATGGCTGAACCACCGCTCGCGTAACGCCTTGAATCCGCCCCAGCGATTGCTTGGCCTGAGCGGTACTGCAAAGATGTCGCTAAGCTCACGATAGAAATCGGCCAGATTGCTTTGCGGGTGATTGATGGCGCCAACGGTAACGTCAGGCAGTTTTTTAAGCCGTTCAGCCAGCAGGCGCAAGACGATGCTCTTACCGCTGCCCGGATCGCCGTGGATCATGGCGAAGCCGCCCTCCCGAATTTGCGCATGCTCAATACGCCAACAGAAGTTCTCTATCTTCGGCGGTATGTAAATCGCCTCAACCGGCAGTTCCGGCGAGAAGGGATTCCACTTGAGTCCATACAGGGCGAGTAATTTCTGGTTCATGCTGATTCCTTCTCGGTTGTGGGTAGATAGGCGGGTGGCACGCCGGTCGCGGCGTAATCGGCCAGCAGTTCGGTCATCAGGGCAGGCAGGCCCGATGGTGGTAGTGGCGACAGGTCAGTATTCGCCGGAGCCAAGCGTCGGCGCTGGCCGTTGGCATTGGCGGATTTATCCAGCGGCTTGACGAAACACAGGATAGATCCGCTACGCGGATCAACCAGATCGACCTGCGTCAGATCCCAGCGGGCATACTGCAAATTCACCCGTTCAAGGTGACGGTAGCGTGAAGGTATTTCGAAGCGCGTCCCATCAAGACTGACGGTGCCATCGGAACGGCGCTGTTTGCGCTCCACTTGAATACGGAATGCAGACGACAACACCGCTGTCGCGGGGCAATCTCGCCGCACCGTGGGGCCTGCAAGATAGTGCGCTAACGGCGTGGCGTTGATTTCTGTGTGACGTGTTCGGTGATATTCCTGTTCCGCCCAGGCTTGCGTGGCCAGATTGAGCGCATCCAACGTGAGGGATGCTTCGCCTTCGAGCAGTGCCATCAGGCGTCCTTCGATGCGCCCCCAGAAGGATTCCTGTTTCGCGTTCTGGTAAGGCGAATATGGTAAGGTGGTCTGGTGTAATACGCCCAGCTTCGCCAAACCGTTAGTGGTTTCCTCAGCCAGCATGGCCGCACCATTGTCGGTCATCAGGGCGCGCGGCAGGCCGCGCTTCATGAAGGCTTGCGACAGGCCGTGAATCAGGCTCTCTGCGGTTTCA